>DATBCR010000722.1:0-7716 GCA_036270375.1 Pseudonocardiaceae bacterium
GGATTGTGGTCGGACCGCGACCGGGTCGGGACCGTGCCCCGGACCTGCCGGTAGTGGTCGAAAGCGCACTCCAGCATGCCTTCGCCCCTGGTCAGGGACGGCAGTCGCAGCTCCAACCCGTGCACCCCGGCCGCCGGGATGTCACCGGCCAGCACGCAGGACGGCCCGTGGGTCGCCGGTGCCTCCGGTAGGGCACCGAGGCGGATCAGTACCGGCAGCACCGCTCCGAGTGTGTCCGCCGGCAGGTCGAGGTGGAAGCGGTGCATCGGCTCGAACACCGCCGTGCCGGCCTGCCGCAGTGCGGCCATCAGTACCAGCGGGGTCAGGTTGCGGAAGTCGCCCGCGGTGCTGGACATGCTCTTGTCGAACACACCGCCGGAATGGCTCTGCCTTGCCCAGTAACCGGAATGCGTCATGGTGACCGTGCAGTCGACGACCTGCCAGCCGTGCAGCCCTTGGCGCAGAGTGTCCAGCACGGTTTCCTCGACGGCCTTGATGAACGCGTACGGCATCGACCCGAGTTCCACGCCCAGCCGGAACGCCACGCCCGAGTCGAGCGGCGCCGGCTCGATCCGCAGCCCCACGGTACCGAGGAATGGGTTGGGCTCCTTGGCGATCCGCTCCAACGCCGCGCCCGTGCCGGTGAGCCGCTCGACGCAAATCGTGGTGGTTTCCCGGAACGTCACGTCGACACCGAACTCGTCGGCAAGGGTGGCCTCGATGACCTCCTTCTGCACCTCGCCGTAGAGCGACACCGAGATCTCCTGCCGGATCTCGTCCTGCCGCAGGTTGATCAGCGGATCCTGCTCGGCGAGCTGGGTCAGCGCATCGTGCAGCACGCCCTTGTCGGCCGGGCGGCGCGGCAGCACGACGGTTTCCAGTGACGGCGGGGCGAAGTGGTGCCGCGATGTCGTTGCCGGCACTCCGATCGCGTCGCCGATCCGGATGTCGCCGAGGCCCCACAGCTTGCCGATCTGGCCCGCGGTCACCGATCCGGCACGGACGGCCGAGCCCCGATCGAACACGCTGATCGCGGTGACCTTGCCCTCGATGTCGCCCCGGAACGTGAGCCGGTCCCGGGTGCGGACCGTGCCGGCGAACAGCCGGACGTAGGCGATCTTCTCCCCCGCCGCGCCGCGCTCGACCTTGAACACCGTGCCCGACACCGGCCCGTCCGCATCATCGTCGGCGACCGGCAGCAGTTCCGTGATACCGGACATCAGCGATTCGACGCCGGCACCGGTGATCGCGGAGCCGAAGAACACCGGGTGCACGAGCGCACGCTTGGTCTGCGCGGCCAACTCCTCGCGCAGCCGACCGTAGGAGACCGTGGCCTCGTTGACATACGTGGCAAGGAATTCGTCGTCGTGCTCGGCGAGCACGTCGGCCAGCCGGGCCGTGAAACCGGCGTCGGCCGGGCCGTACGGCGTATACGCGGCGCCACGGGTGCCGAGCCCGCTCGCCGAGCCCATCGGGACGATCGCCGGGGCCAGCTTGTCGGCGATGCCACGCAGCACCTGGGCGCGGTCGGCGCCGGCACGGTCGATCTTGTTCACGAAGACCAGCGTCGGAATGCCCAGCCGCCGCAACGTCCGCATCAGCACCCGGGTCTGCGCCTGCACGCCCTCCACCGCCGACACGACCAGCACGGCACCGTCGAGCACGCCGAGCACCCGTTCCACCTCGGCGATGAAGTCCGGGTGGCCGGGTGTGTCGATCAGGTTGACCGTGACGTCGTCGATGGCGAACGACACCACGGCGGACTTGATCGTGATGCCGCGCTGCCGTTCCAACGCAAGGGAGTCGGTCTGGGTACTGCCGTCGTCGACGCTGCCGATCTCGTCGATGACACCGGCCGCGAACAGCAGCCGTTCGGTCAGGCTCGTCTTACCGGCGTCGACATGCGCCAGAATTCCCAAGTTCAGCGTGCTCATCAAACGTCATGCCCTCTGCATAGGTGACTGTCACCAGCTGGTTGGACATGAACGCTGCTCGCATCGCTGCTCCTTGGCTTCGGCTGTGCTGCCGGGTACAGCGTTGCCGGTTGCCTGTCGTGGCGCAAACGGTTAACGAGCCCGCCCAACCCCACGACGCCTTACGCTGGGGCGGAACCGACGGAGGGGACGTGGTGGACGAGCACAACGGCCAGCCGGCACCGGATGCCAACGGCACACCGGTGATCGCCGCCCCGCCGGAACCGGTCCCCACTGCGGCGCCGGCCGACCAGCCGTCCTGGTTGGGTTACGCGGCGCCGATGGCCGGCATCAGGGTCGGCGACGAACGGTTCCTGCACGACCGCGACTGGGAGGGCCAACTGGCGGCCGCGCAACGCGGCCCGATGAGTTGGGGCATCCCGGCGTTCTTCGTCGGCTTCGGCAGCTTCTACGTGGTCAGCCTGATCATCACCGGGGTGTTCTCGTCGCTCGTGATCAAGCTGGACAACGCCCAGTCCGGCGGGCACGGGCCGCTGGTACTGCTCGCGTTGACACCGAACGTGTTGCTGGGGCTCGGACCCGCCGTGTTCTCGTGGTGGAAGGGCCAGGGGCTGCGGCGCGACTACGGCATCGTGCCGACCCGGCGGGACCTGTGGATCGGCGTGCTGTGCGGGCTGGTCGCGCTCGGCGTCGGCCTGCTGGTGAACCTTTTGTTGCAGGGCCTGGTGTTCAAGGACCAGGGGGTGAGCAACAACGCCGTCCAGCAGCTCAGCGGCCTGTCCGGCGGCCGGTCGGCGTGGCTCCTCGTGGCCGCGTTGTTCGTCGTGCTCGGCGCACCGCTGACCGAGGAACTGTTGGTGCGCGGTGCGTTGTGGGGCGCGCTGGAGCACTACAAGATCCACCGCTACGCGATCCTGGCGCTGACGTCGCTGATCTTCGCGTTCATGCACCAGGAGCCCACACTGACGCTCGCGCTGTTCTGCCAGGGCATCGCGATCGGCACCGCGCGGATGATCACCGGCCGGATCGGCGCGAGCATGATCGCGCACGCCACGAACAACCTCGTCCCCGCTCTGATCCTGCTGTTCGCGACCTAACCTCGGGCGAGGATTCGCACCGGCCCGGCAAGGCGGGCGGCGAGATCGGGATCGTGGTGGGTGATCTCGTCGAGCAGCACGGTGACGGTGGTTCGCAAGGCTCGGCGCGGTTCGACGGCTTCGACTTCCCGTGCGCGTGTGGGAGCGAGAATCGCCAGGACATCGGGCGGAAGTTGGTCGACGCCCCGGCCCTGGTCTGGATTCCGGCCGTGTCGCATGCAGGCGAGCGCGATGATCTGGTCGCGGTCTTCTGGGCTGAACATGGTCCAATCTCTTTCAGCGCTTGAGTTTGCGCCAGCCGCCGGCCCGGTTGTTGGCGATGATCTGCCGGAACATGGCGGTGAGTGCCGGCGCGTTGACCGGTTCGCCCTTGCGGAAGGCGACCGTGCGGGCGGTCAGGTTGTCGTGGCCGGCCGTGATGATCCCTTCCGGGTCGGGCACGATCGCGCCGTCATACAGGAACACGTTCACGTGGTCCTTCGCCGCCAGCAGCGCGCAGATGTTGCCCCGCAGCACGAAATACGGCTGGACCGTGCGCTTGATCGTCTCGACGACCTCCGGGTCGGCCGCGTGCACGAGTTCGCGGACCTGGCGGCAGATCGCCTGCTGCCACTCGGGCAGCGCGTCGATGTAGGCGTCGACGCGCGGGTCGGCGGTGTAGGTCATGGGGTACTGTAACCGCAGGTCCGGACCAGTGTGGCAGTCAGGCGGCGGCGACGGCTTCGATCTCCAACAGCCACGCCTCGTCGTAGATGCCGGTGATGATCACGGTCAGTGCCGGGCTGTGACCGCCGAGCACCTCGTGCCGGATCCGGGCGTTCGCCTCGCGGTAGCGCCGGTCGGACAGGAACACCGTCACCTTCACCAGGTTGTGCGCGGCGAGGCCGGCGGCCGCAAGCACGGCGAGGACGTTGCGCCAGGCCAGGCGGCACTGGTCGTCGAAGTCGGCCGGCACGTGATCGTCGTCGTCGGCCGGGACCTGGCCGCTGACGAACAGCAGCCGCGTGGCGTCGGTGACCTCGGCGCCCTGGCCGTAGGACCGTGGTTGGGGGTCGATCGTCGTGATCCGCACCCGCATCACACTAAACGGTCATTCCGTTCAGCCAGTCGATTACCGTGGTCGCGGTTGTGTTGGCGTGGCTCTCCATCATGGTGAAGTGGTTGCCTGGCACGTCGATCACGGTGTGCGCGGACTCCCAGGACGTCTGCCATTCCGCCGGGGCGAGCGTGCCGTCGACCGGTGCCTCGGACGACCGGACGAGCAGGATCGGCGCGGTCAGCTTCGTCGGTGACCACTCGCCGAGCAGCCGGAAGTACCAGCTCATCGCGGACAGCCGGGCGACGTCCATCGGCGCGAACATCTCCTCGCGGTCGAACATGCCGCCGATCAGGTCGTCCCGGAACCGTTCCAGCGGCGAGTCGGCCCGCGGCAGATACGTGTCCAGCAGGACGACCGCTTCGGCGGGATTTCCCTGCTCCTCGAGGAAACCGGCGACCGCGTGCGCGAGGACACCACCGGATGACGAGCCGAGCAGCACGAACGGCAAGTCGCCCGTGCAGCGCAAAGTCGCCTCGGCCAAGGCTTCGGTGACGGCACGGACGGTGGTCGGCAGGCTCTGGCCCTTCGAGAAACCCGGTGTCGGCAACGCGAACAGGTCCCGGTCCCCACGGAACGGCGACGCGAACCGCGCGTACTGGTGCACGCCGGCCAGCGCGACATACGAACTGAAGCACACGACGGTCGGGGTGCCGTCACCGCCGGCGAGTTTCACCGGGGTCGGCAGGGCGGGCAGGTCGGCGGCGGTGTCGAAGGTCGGCCGCAGCAGGGCCGCGTTCTGCAACAGGTCGAAGCCCTCCTTCATCCGGCCCAGTTCACACGCGGTCCGGAACAGCGCGCCGATCGTGTCGCCGGCCTCGACGGTCGCGGCCTCGGTCCTGGTTGTCACGGCCAGTTCGGTGCGCAGGTGGCGGGCCAGGTCGACCGGGGTGGGGTGGTCGAACACCAGGGTCGGCGGAAGTCGCAGGCCGGTCACCGCGCCGAGCCGGTTGCGCAGTTCCACGACGGTGAGCGAGTCGAATCCGGTCTCCATGAAACCGACGTCCGGGCGGACCTTCTCCGGGTCGGCGTGTCCGAGGACGGTCGCCACGTGCGTTCGCACCACCGTCAGCAGCGCGGCTTCCTGCTCCGCCTCGGACTTGCCGGACAGGGCCGACCGCAGTTCGTCCACATCGGACACCGCGCGACGTGGGGTCGCCCGCACGAGGCCGCGCAACAACGGCGCCACATCGCTCAGTCCCGCGGTGTCCAGCCGCATCGGCACCAGTGTCGGCTCGTCAAGCGAGGTCGCGGTGTCGAACAGTGCCAAGCCTTGGTGGACAGGCAATGCGGACACGCCGCCCCTGGACATCCGTTCGAGGTCGGCGTCGTCCAGCCCGGCACCCATGCCGGACGCCCACAGTCCCCACGCCAGCGACTGGGCCGGCAGGCCGTTGGCGTGGCGGTGCGCGGCGAGTGCGTCGAGGAACGTGTTGGCGGCCGCGTAGTTGGCCTGGCCGGGACCGCCGAAGGTGGCGGACACCGAGGAGAACAGCACGAACGCGGACAGGGGCCGGTCCTTGGTCAGCTCGTGCAGGTGCCAGGCCGCGTCCACCTTCGGCCGCAGCACGGTGTCGATCCGGTCCGGGGTCAGCGAGGAGATCACACCGTCGTCGAGCATGCCGGCGGCATGCACGATCGCGGTGAGGTCGGGTATCGATCCCACCAGTTCGGCCGCCGCGTCCGGATCCGCGAGATCACACGCGGCGAGCCGGACATCGGCGCCGTGGGTCTCCAGTTCCTGGCACAGCTGGGTCGCGCTGTCGGCGCCACGGCTGGCCAGCACGATCCGCCGCACCCCCCGCTCGACCACCAAGTGCCTAGCCAGCAACGAACCGAGCGTGCCGGTGGCTCCGGTCAGCAGCACAGTGCCGTGACCAAAGGGATCAACGTCCGACAGGGCGCCGCGAACCCGACTAGCCGGCCGGCCCGAACAGTGCCGGCCCGCAACACAACCTGCGGTTCGTCACCCACCGCGGCCGTCAGCGCACGATAGGACGCCTCGTGATCATCCAGGTCCACCAACAGAAGCCGGCCCGGGTTCTCCGACTGGGCCGATCGGACCAGGCCCCACAGCGGTGCGCACGCCAGGTCGTCGACATCCTCGCCGGGCAGTGCGGCGACCGCGCCGCGCGTCACCAACACCAGGCGGGACGTGGCGAACCGCTCGTCGGCCAGCCAGTCCCGTACCAGTCGCAGCGTGTCGTGCAGTACCTCGCGCACCGCGCCGGGTGTCGGCCCACCAGGTCCGGTGCGGCTGACGAGAACCGCCGCCGGCACGGCCATGCCGAGTTCGACCGCGCCGCCGAGGGAGTCCAGATCGGCGTAGGACTCCAGGTGCACACCGGCTTCGTCCAGTGCAGCACCGACTTTGAGATCGTCCGCGCCCACCACAGCCCATCGCAGGCCGGCCGGGTCGGGCGTCCTGACGTCCGCGAGTGGTGGCCACTCCAGGCGGAACAGCGAGTCGTGCCGGACAGCGCCTGCCACGACGGGTCGCAGCACCAGTGCTCGCACCGACGCGACCGGCCGGCCGGCCGGGTCGGACAGCCGCAGCGCCACGGTGTCGGTGCCGTTCGGGGTGACCGTGACCCGGACTTTGTTGGCACCGCTGGCATGCAGCGTGACGCCGGTCCACGAGAACGGCACACAGCCGCGACCGGCCCACGACGACGCCGTGCCGAGCACGTGCAGCGAGGCGTCCAGCAGCGCGGGATGCAGACCGAACCGCGTCGCATCGGCGTGTTCGTCCGGTCGGAGCGTCACATCGGCGTGCACTTCCTCGCCGCACCGCCACGCCGCCGTCAGGCCCTGGAATGCCGGCCCGTAACCGAATGCGCTGTCCGGGCCGCTGTCGTACAGCCCAGTGAGGTCGATGGGTTCGGCGCCGGGCGGTGGCCATTCGCTGATCGGCTCGGGTTCCTGGCCCGCCGGGCCGAGTGACCCGGTGGCGTGCCGTGTCCACGGCTCGCCCGGTTCGGTGCGGGAGTGGATCGTCACCGGCCGGCCGGTCGCGGTCGCCGCGCCGACGACCACCTGGATCTGCACGCCGTCCCGCTCCGGCACGACCAGCGGGGTCTCGATGACAAGTTCGTCCACGCCGCCGGCACCGATCCCCTCGGCGGCCCGCAGCGCCAGTTCGACGTAGGCGGTGCCGGGAAACAGTGTGCTGCCAGCGATAACATGGTCGGCCAGCCACGGATGGGTGCGCAGCGAGAGTCGTCCCGTGCACAGCAGCCCGTCCGACTCGGCCAGTGGCACAGCCGCGCCCAACAACGGATGGTCCGCGCGATCGAGGCCGGCCGCCGTGACGTCACCGAGCGCGGCGAACGAGAACGCGGGCCAGAACCGCTCCCGCTGGAACGCATACGTAGGCAGGCCAACGGGATCGGCCTTCGGCACGATCCGACGCCACGGCACGGTCGCGCCGGTCACGTGCAGGGTCGCGACCGCCCGCAACACATCGGCCGCCTCATCACCGCGCAGCATCGGAACCACTGTGCTGTCAATGCAATCCCTGGTCATCGCGCTCAGCACACCGGCGGGGCCGACCTCCGCGAACCGCGTGACACCGAGACCCGCCAACGTG
>DATBCR010000723.1:0-12651 GCA_036270375.1 Pseudonocardiaceae bacterium
TCCTCGACGATCGACAAGGTCGACTGGAACACCCGCCTGGTCACCGGCGACGCGGTCGCCGAGATCACCCGGCTCAAGGCCGAGGACGGCGGCCCGATGGGTATCGGTGGCGCGACGCTGGCCGGGGTTGCGATGCGGGCCGGATTGATCGACGAGTACGCCCTGGCCACCTACCCGGTCCTGGTGGGCGGCGGCACGCCGTTCGGCACCGCGCTGGACAGCTGGGTGAACCTGAACCTGGTCGAGACACGGACGTTTCCCGGCGGCGTGGTCCTGACCAGGTACGAGACGAGGCGCTGAGCGGGCCTGCGCGGCTGGCGGATCATCGCGGTCCGGCTGGAGTCCACACTCGACGACCGCTAGCCTCGTGGCTGTGCACGAACTGTCCAGGGTCGACGCGCGTCGTCTTGCCGTGCGGGCGCAGGGTTTGGCCGGGTCGTCGGTGGGTGGGCTGCTCGATGTGGTGCGCCGGTTGACGTTGCTTCAGGTCGACCCGACCGGCGCCGTCGCGCCCAGTGCTGATCTCGTTGCGTGGAGCCGTCTTGGGTCGTCGTATGCGCCGGCCGAGTTGGTCGCGGCGTTGGAAGGGCGGACGTTGCTCGAACTACGCGCGATGATTCGGCCCGCCGAAGACCTCGCCTTGTACCGCGCGGAGATGGCCGAGTGGTTCGCTGGCGACGGGCTGTCCGGCTGGCAGGCTGGGCAGCGGAACTGGGTGCGGGCCAACGACGCCTGCCGGCTGGACATTCTCGACCGGCTCGGCTCGTCCGGGCCGCTGACGTCGCGGGAGTTGCCGGACACCTGTGTGCGGCCGTGGGGATCGAGTGGGTGGACGAACAATCGCAACGTCTCGCAGATGCTGGAGTTCATGGTGAAGCGCGGCGAGGTCGCGGTCGCCGGGCGGCGGAGACGCGACCGGCTGTGGGACCTGGCGGCGCGCGTCTATCCGGACGACCCGGTGCTGCCCGCGGACGAGGCGTTGCGCATCCGGGACGAGCGGCGGTTGCGGTCGCTTGGCATCGCTCGGGCGCGCGGGCCGGAGTGTCCGGTCGAGCCGGCGGACGTGGGTGCGGCCGGTGAGCCCGCCGTCGTCGACGGGGTTCGGGGCGAGTGGCGGGTCGATCCTTCCCTGTTGGGGCAACCGTTCCAGGGGCGGGCGGCGCTGCTGTCGCCGTTCGACCGGCTGATCCACGACCGCAAGCGGACCGTCGAGTTGTTCGAGTTCGACTACCAGCTCGAGATGTACAAGCCGGCGGCCAAACGTCGGTGGGGATACTTCGCGTTGCCGATCCTGTACGCGGATCGGTTGGTGGGCAAGGTGGATGCCGCCGCCGACCGGGCAGCCGGCGTGCTGCGGGTCAACGCGATCCACGAGGACGTCGCCTTCACGAAGACGATGACCGCCGCGATCCGCCGTGAGATCAAGGACCTCGCACGCTGGCTCGACCTGGATCTCGTGCTGCCCTAGTCCGGGTACGTGGCCGGGCGCTTCTCCAGGAACGCCGCCATGCCCTCACGGGCCGACGGGGTCTGGGACGCGGCGGCCATGACCTCCAGTGCGATGGCGTACGCGTCGGCCTCCCGGCGGTCCAACTGGGCGTAGAGGGTCTGCTTGCCGAGGGCCTTGCTCGACCGGCTGCCCCGGGTCGCCCTGGCCAGCAGGTCGGCGACCGCCGCGTCCAGGTCGGCGTCCGGCACGACCCGGTTGACGAGGCCCCAGTCCAGTGCGGTCGCCGCGTCGATCACGTCGCCGGTGAGGGCCAGTTCCATCAGCCGTTTCCGGCCGACGGCGCGGGCCACCGGGACCGCCGGGGTGTGACAGAACCAGCCGCCGGTGCCGCCGGGCAGCGCGAAACCCGCCGACCGCGCCGCCACCGCGAGGTCGCACGACGCGACGAGTTGGCAGCCGGCGGCGGTGGCCAGGCCGTGCACCCGCGCGAGTACGACCTGCGGCGCGGACTGGATCGTGCGCATCAGATCCGTGCACAGCCGCAACAAGTCCCGGGTGCCGGTGAGGTTCCGGCCGGCGACGTCGGCGAAGTCGTGGCCGGCCGAGAACACCGGGCCGGCACCCGCGAGTACGACACCGGTCGCGTCGGTGTCGGCCGTCGCGGTGAACGCGGCACGCAGTTCGGCCAGGTGGGCCGAGGACAGGGAGTTGCGGCGGGCTGCCCGGTTCATGGTGATCGTGACCGTGTCGCCGTCGCGTTTGACGAGGATGTGCTCGTATTCGCCCATGCCGTGACGTTACGTCAGCTTCGACCCGGCTACGAGGTCGCGGTGGCCAGTTGCAGCGCGTACTGCGGCCACCACTGGCCGGCGGCCGGTGCGCCGGGGCGGCAGGCGCCGTCGGACTCGCCCGGATTCTTCACCCACAGCAAGGCATCAAGCGCAGGGTCGTCGGTGTGCACGGTGGGTGCCTGGCCGAGCGCGCGGCCGGGCGGGTTGCACCAGTGCGGTGCGCCGCCGCCGTTGTCGGTGGCCGGGCCGTTGCCGTTGCGGCTGGTGTCGATCACGAAATGTGCGCCGCCGAGCTGTTGGGCGATCTGGTGGCCGTACGCGATCGACGCGGCCGTGGTGTAGAAGTTGGCCACGTTCAACGCGAAACCGGCCGCGTGTGCGATGCCGGCGCCGCGCAGGGCCGCGGCAAGCGACGCGGTGTCCTGCACCCAGCCCGGATTGCCCGCGTCCAGGTAGACCCGGGCGCCGGTCTGGCTGGTCAGCGTCGTCACGGCGTCGGCGAGCAGGCCGAACCGCTCGGTTCGCTGCGCGCCCGACAGGCACGTGCCGAGTGCGCCGGGGATGCCGTCCGGTTCGAGGATCACCACCGGGGCCGAGTGGCCGAAGCCGCGCGCGAGACTCGCCACCCACGACCGGTAGGTGGCCGCGTCCGGGGCGCCGCCTGCCGAGTAACCGGCGCAGTCGCGGTCGGGCAGGTTGTACAGCACCGCAAGGGGTGTCTGGCCGGCGGCGGCCGCCCGCTGGGCCAGTGCGTGCGCGTTCTGCTGTGTCTGGGCGGAGTTCGTGGTGAACCATGTGCCCTGGGACTGGCGGGCGATCTTGGCGACCTGGTCCGCGTCCGCCGCTTGCCCGCTCGCCCGCCACGACGCTTCCTGTTGTGCCGCAGAGGATGCCGGGTCCACGTAGAGCCGAACGCCGGCAAGCGGATCGACCGCCTGCACCGTGGTCGCCGAGCCGATCACGGCCGTGGTGGTCGGGGTGGTCGCCCGAGGCGTCGGCGAGCTGGTGATCCTGGTCGTCGCCGGGTGGGTCGACGGTGTCGCGCCGGGCGTGCCCGTGCCGCAGCCGGCCGCGACGGCCAGCAGCAGCACCACCGTCACCCCGCGAGCGGATGTGGTCCCGGCGCTCGACATCGTCACGGCACCTGTACCCACCTGGCCACCGACGGGACGCCGGCTCTGTCGGTCACGAAAAGCATGTAGTACCCGGGCGGCACCAGCGCCGGCTGGCTTGGCACGGTCACGGTGATGTTTCCGTTGCCGCGCACCAGGTTCAGGGCGACGGACCGTTGCTCCACATTGGTCACGTGCGTGACGGCGCTCGGCCGGATCAGGCGTGCGGTGGCGATGTCCGCCGGATTCGTGACGGTGAACGTGCCACTCGCGCCGCGAGCCACACTCGTCGGGCCGCCGGTGATCATCGGGCGGGGACCGTGGTAGAGGTACGCCGGGGTGAAGATCTCGATCCGCTGCTCGAACGGTGCGGTGATGGAGTTCTTCGCATCCGAGAACAGCGGGTTCGAGCCGAGCGTGATCACGCGACCGTCCGGCAGCAACAGGGCCTCGCTGTGGTAGTCGCGGCCGATCGCCGGGTCGGCCGCCATGGTCAGGGTTTCGGTGTCCGGGTGGAAGATCCGCGCGTTGTGGTTGTCACTGGCGCCGAGGCCGCGGTACTGGCTGGAGCCGCCGGTGATCAGCGTCGTGTCGTCGGGCAGCGTGACTAGGCTCGGGTAGCGGGTGCCTTCCGGCAGGCTCGGTCCTGGCGTGAACCGGGGGTTCGGCGAGTTGAGGTCGACGATGTCGATCCGGCCGGTGGACAGCGGCGACTGGCCGACGCCACCGCCGCCGACCACCATGATCCGCTGGTTCTGCACCGGACCGACCCAGGTCGACCCGCTCGTCTCGAGCTGGTTGGCGTCGCGCAGCCCGGGTACCGGCGTGAAACTGTTGTCCGCAAGGTTCCACAGGCCGGGGGCGCGGCCCTTGGTGGCCGGGCCGTAGCCGGAGTTGGAGCCGGAGAAGAACAGCGTCGTCGCCTGCCCGGTCTGGAAAAGCGCCGGGTAGGTGGGGAAGTAGCGCTTGAGGTCGGGGCGGTTGGCCCAGGTCCTGGTGGCCGGGTCGAAGATCTCGTTGTCGCCGTCGAGGACGTTGCCGCTACCGTCCAAACCGGACACCGCGAGCACCGAGCCGTCCGGTAATCCGGTCAACGTCGGGTACCAGCGCTTGTGATTCATGTCCGACACCCGCTCGTAGCGCTCGGCGACCGGGTCGAACTCGTAGCTTTCCTTGCGGCCCTGGAAATCCTGCTTGGCCATGGTCATCGCACCACCGAGACCGTAGAGGTCGTGGCTGTCCGCGCCGCTCAGGCCGACGATCGAGTAGTGCGCCGGCTGGTCGGTCATGTAGTCCATGCCGCTGCCGTCCGCCTCGACGAAGACGGGTTCCTGGCTCGCGGTCACCGTGACGGCGCCGTTCGCGCCGACGGTCTTGGTGGCCGGGTTGATCGTGAAGTCCGAAGTGGACTTGTAGCGCTTCCCGTTGGGGGCGGCGAACTCGGTGCCCTTGCGGAACGTTCGCGGGAAGCCGTCCGGGGACTCGTTCTTCACCGTCATCGTGCCGGCGGCGTTGGTCACCGCGCCGGCGAGCACCTCGTAGCGGGACGTGCCGCCGGCCACCAGCAGCTTGCCGTCGGGCAGGAACGCGTGCCCCGCGCAGAACATGTCGGTCGGCGTGGGGATCAGCTTCGTCCGGCCGGTGTTCGGGTCGTACAGCAGGGTTTTGAACGTGCCGGCGTCGAACTGCGCCTGGTTGTTGCCGGAACCGGCGATGATCAGCAGCTTCCCGGTGTCCAGCAGGGCCGCGTGCACCGCGTTGACCTGGATGTCCGACGGTAACTCGATGGTGTCCCAGTGGCCGAACTGCTCTTTGTAGGCCGCACTGTTGATCAGCTTGTTGTGTTCGTAGTCGGCGACGAACGTCCACGCGGGGGGCACGTTCACGCCGAGTACGACGATGACGGCACCCGTGAGGATGAGCGTGCGGCGCCGTTGGCGCAGGAACGAGCGGATCATGGCCGGATGGTCTCCATCGTGGTGGTCTCCTGGAGCAGCAGTTCGGTCTTGGTCGGGACGCGCCCGGTCGGGGCCGGCGGGGCCGGCTTGTTCGGCGCCCGCCGTCCGGTGGTCAGCCAGATCAGCACGGGCAGCAGGCAGATCAGCAGCGACACCCCTGGCCACAGCACGGACTGCATGGTGGCGTAGCCGCGGATCACGGACGCCGTGAGGGCGCCGCTGAACAGCACGGCCCACATCAGGTGCCTGCGGAAGGTGAACAGCGAGTCGGCGCTGCTGGATGCGCCTTTGGCGGTCACCACGAAGCGTGCCGGCCTGCGCAGTAACGTCGCGATGAACGAGCTGGCGTACATCGGCGACGTGAGCACGGTGATGACCATGCCGATCAGGCCGGTCGAGCCCTCCCGCTCGGACGGGCTGACGTTGTGCCGCCGGTTGCGGACGTAGAGCAGCATCTGGAACGCGGTCGCGTCCACGTACAGCGCGAGCCAGAGCTGGACCGGCACCTGGATGCCCTGCACGCCGAAAGCCAGGTACAGCACGGCATTGACGCCGCCGAGCAGCCAACCGAGCGCCATCGACGGGTAGAACGTGGTGATGAGGGCGTAGTGCAGGATGCGGCCGGGGGACAGCCGCCACACCCGGCCCCAGAACGCGCCGGACAGGATCTCGAATGTGCCGCGCGACCACCGCAGCTGCTGGCTGAAGTAGTCGCTCCAGGACGAGGGACCTTCGCCGATGGCCAGCACGTCCGGTGTGTAGACGGAGCGCCAGCGCCGGCCGGTGTCCGGGTTCCGTGCACTGTGCAGCTTGAGGCCGGTGGCCATGTCCTCGGTGATCGAGTCGCTGAGGCCGCCGACCCCGCGTAACGCGTCGATCCGCAGCGCGTTGTTGGTGCCGACGAGCATGGCGACACCGTAGCGGTTCGCGGCGCGCTGGATGACGCTGTGGAACGGGAACTGCTGCGACTCGGCGGCCTTGGTCACCAGGTTGTCGCAGTTGGCGTACGCCTGCGGCCCGACGACGAAAGCCACATCAGGGTCCCGGAAATAGCCGAGAATGCGTTCGGCGAAATTGCGCAGTGGAATGTGGTCCGGGTCGACGGCCATCATGACCGCGTAGCGCGAACCGTGCGACCGGAGCCACGCATTGTAGTTCCCGTGCTTCGTCCGTTCCCGGAACGGCCCGCGTTTCTGGTTGAAATGCGGCTGGCCCTTGCGGGTGAAATGGTAGACGCCGAGTTCGGTGCACATCGCGCGGACGTCCGGGTCGTCGCCCTCGTCGAGCAGCCACACGTCCAGCCGGCCGTGGTGCCGGATCCGGCGGGCCGCGGCCAGGGTGCGCCGCACCATCGCGACCGGCTCGCGGCTTGGCACGATGGTGGTCACGAACGCCGCCCGCAGGCCGGCCTCCGGCGGCACCGGCACCGGGTCCCGCGCCACCACCGATGCCAGCGACAACGACACGACGTTGATCAGGCGCAACGACTCCATCACCGCGATGGACACGATCACGAACACGTCGGCGGCCTTCGCCAAGCCGGTCACGCCGAGTGCCGGTAAGTGAGCCGGCTGTAACAGCCAGCCGAAGAACAGCATCTCGATGGCCAGGTTCACCACAGCCAGCGCGATGGACCTGGCGAAACGAAACGGGCCGTCCGCCGCCTTGATGTTGCGGAACCGGACACGGTACGGCCGATCGGACATCACGTCGCCGGGTTCGAGCGGGCCGGCGAGTTCGCTGATGTCCACCCATGCCTGCCGGTCATCGGCCTTGGGGTCCTTGCGGCCCATACCTCGCGCAGACCCCCATCACGTCGTAAGCAGGGCCGCAGACGACGGAGACCCTCGGCAAGCAGGATTAATCAACCAACCTATCGGATGCCTGGCCTGCCTCGTTACGCAGGCTCGGCAGCAGCAGGACGAGCGTGCCGACGGTGAGCACGACGATGGCGCCGGCCGCGATCCGCGCCGCCGGTGGTGCGTCGTCGATCAGGAAGGCGGGTGTCGCGCTCAGCGCGGAGAGTGTTCGACACGTTGCGACGAGCCAGGTTCCGGCCCGGGTGCCGCGCCGCGCGAGCACGATCCCGGCGAGGGTGGCCACGCCGAGCGCCGCAGCCGCGGCGGCTACGGCCCGGGGTGGGTAGTCGCCGCCGACGGCGAGCAGGGAGATGTCGGCCAGCGCGAGGATGCCGGCGAGTACGAGTCCGATCGAGATACGGTTCACGACTGTGTCCTTTGTAGAGTGTTGAGGGCCGCGATGGCGAAGCCGAGCGCGGTCAGGCCCCACGCGCAGCCGTCCAGCAGGTGGTTCGGTGCGATCACGGCGAACACGAGGTGCAGCGGCTGCGAGACGGACAGCAGCGCACCGGCCCAGCCGGGCAGGATGCCGGCCCGCCAGAGCGCGATGCCCAGCAGCACGACGCCGAGGATGTGGCCGACGACGAACACGATGCCGGCGATGGTGATCGTCGGCTGCTGTTGCACCGCGTCGAGCAGGCGTGCGGTGACGTCCACGTTGGTGCCGGCCACCGCGATGTGGTCGGCGACACTGATCGCCGGCACGCTGGCGAAGCCGGCCACCGCGAGAATCAGCGCCGGGATTCCGAGGCGTGGGCTGCGTCGGGCGGCGGCGATGCCGATGGCGATCGTGCCGGGCACCAGCGTCCACATGGCGACCAGCGACAGCCACAGCACCGCGCCTTCCGCACCCGGATGGGCGGCGATCTTCGTGGCGACGGCGGTGGCGGAGTCGGTGGTGTAGTACGGCAGGGACGCGCGCAGGATCGCCACCGCGAGCGGGCCGATCGGAATGAGCAGGGCGAGTGCGATGCGCAGTGGTCTTCGTGCGATGTCGATGTCGGTCGGCGCTGCGGTGGTGATCATGGTGGCCTCCTCGTGGTGCGTGGGACGCCAGCGTCGCGTCGGGGTGTTCGGGGAGGCCAGGGGGCGTGCACCCAGATGCCCGGGAGGTTCTCCCGGGTCTGATCCCAGGACAATGGGGCTGTCACAGGTCATCATCAGCGACATGACCTCCGATGGACGGACGCGTACGGCCTGGTTGGCCGGGTCGCTGTGCGGGGTCGCGGTCGTCGGGGTGGCCACGGCGGTGACCGCGACGGTGCTGGCCGGCCGGGACTTCGGCTACGCGCTGAACTCGTTCGCGGTCACCAATTCACTGATGGGCGTCACGTTCTCGGCGTGCGGGCTGCTCATCGCGTGGCACCGGCCGCGCAACCCGATCGGGTGGCTGCTCCTGGCGGACGGCATCGGCCACGCGATGTCCGCGGCTACCGGAGCACTGGCCGACTACGGGGTTCGCGCCGGCTGGCCGGTCGGCCTGGAACGGACGCTGGTCACGGTGTTCGCGTATGCCTGGCCCTGGTCGATCGGGCTGTTCCTGCCGTTGATCCTCCAGTTGTTCCCGACGGGTCGGCCGGTCGGGCGCGGGTGGCGGTGGGTGGCCGTGGCGACCGTGGTGACCGCGCCGCTGTTCGTGCTCGAGATGGGGCTGAGCCCGACGCGGTTGGTGCCGGGGATCACCGGCTACCTGACGCTCGGTTCGTACCGCGACGTGACGTGGTTGTGGACGGTGTCCGAGGTGCGGCTCCTGCTGGCGGTGCTGGCCGGCCTGGTGTCGCTCGGGGTGCGGTACCGGCGCGGTGACGACGTGCTGCGCCGGCAGTTGCTGTGGCCGCTGCTGGCCGGGCTGATCCTGTTGGTGCTGACGACGCCGTGGGCACTTGTCACGGGCACGCCGGTGTACGTGCTGTTCTCGATTCCGCTGGTGCCGGTCGCCATGACGATCGCGATCGTGCGGCACGGGCTGCTGGACATCCGGCTCGTGGTGTCGCGGGCGGTGCTCTACGCGCTGCTCACGGCGTTGGTGATCGGCGCGTATCTCGGGCTGGTCGTGGTGTTCGACCGGTTGTTGAGCCGTGGCGCGGGCGGTTCGGCGTTGGCGACGGTGGTGATCGCGATCGGGTTCAATCCGGTCCGGGTTCGGCTGCAGACCGTGGTGGATCGGCTGTTGTACGGGGACCGGGCCGATCCGATGCGCGCCGTGATCCGGGTCGGCGCGCGGCTGGGTACGGGGCTGCCGGGGGTGGTGGCCGCGTTGCGGGAGGCGCTGCGGATGCCGTTCGCCGCATTGCGGGTGCGTGGGGTCGAGGTGGCCGCGGCCGGCGTGACACCCGTGCTGCTGCACACGATTCCGTTGAGCTACGGCGGGGATCGGGTGGGGGAGTTGGTGGTCGGGCTGCGGCGGGGGGAGCGGCGGCTCGGCCGGGACGACCGTGCCGTGCTGGAACTGCTCGCCGCGCCGCTGTCCGTCGCGGTGCACGCGGTCGGCCTGTCCCAAGAACTTCAGGCCTCGCGCGAGGCGATCGTAGTGGCCCGTGAGGAGGAACGCCGCCGGTTGCGCCGCGACCTGCACGACGGGCTGGGTCCAATCTTGACCGGCGTCACCTACAAGGCCGACGCCGCCGGCAACCTGCTGGCCACCGATCCCGACTCGACCCGGCGGCTGCTGGCTGAGCTGCGAACCGAGACCGGACAGGCCATCGACGACATCCGCCGCCTCGTCCACGACCTGCGCCCGCCGGCCCTCGACGATCTCGGCCTGGCAGGCGCGATCCGCCAACGTGCTGCCCAGCTCGACCGGGACGGCGTCGCGGTACACGTGGACGCGCCGGAACTGCCACCACTGCCGGCCGCCGTCGAGGCCGCGGCCTACCGGATAGCGGTCGAGGCGTTGACCAACGCGGTGCGGCACGCCGGTGCAGCGCGGATCGACGTGCGGATGCGCGCCGACGACGGGTTGCGCATCGAGGTGCGGGACAACGGGCAGGTGCGGCCGGGGACGTGGTCGCCGGGTGTCGGGTTGCGGTCGATGCGGGAACGGGCCGCCGAGCTGGGCGGCACGTGCACGGCCGGTCCAGGTGCTGCGGGTGGTCTTGTGGTCGCTACGTTGCCGTTGGCGGCACCATGATCACGATCGTGCTTGCCGACGACCATCCCGTTGTGCGCAGCGGATTGCAGGCCCTGCTCGGCTCGATCGAGGGGCTGCGGGTGCTCGCCGAGGCCGAGGACGGAACGGCTGCGGTGCGGGCGGCGCTGACGCACCGGCCGGACGTGGTCGTCATGGACATCGACATGCCGGGGGTCGGCGGTATCGAGGCCACGCGGCAGATCGTGCGGGCCGTGCCGGAGATCGCGGTGCTGATGCTCACGATGTACGAGGACGACGAGTCGGTGTTCACGGCGATGCGGGCCGGCGCCCGCGGGTATCTGCTCAAGGGGGCCGAGCAGGACGAGATCGCCAGAGCGATCCGGTCGGTTGCCGCCGGCGAAGCGGTCTTCGGACCTGGTGTGGCACAACGGGTGTTGCGTTTCTTCGCGGCGCCGCCGGTGCTGCGCGGCGCGTTCCCGGAACTGACCGAACGGGAACGGGAGGTGTTGGATCTGATCGCGAAAGGCCGACCCAATGGGGAGATCGGCAGCCGGCTCGGTATCGCGCGCAAGACCGTGGCCAACCACATTTCCAACATCTTCGCCAAACTCCAGGTCGCCGACCGGGCCGAGGCGATCGTGCGCGCCCGCGACGCCGGCTTCGGCCAGAGCTGACCCCCGCCGACGGCCTGTTCGAGCCGTCGGCGGGGAGTCGGTTTTTATGAGCCCGTGGTCAGTGCCGCCATGTGGTACAAGCCGGCGGAGATCTTGGTCACCGAGGACAGCCCGGCGATCTGAACCGGCACGGTCGATTCGGTCGGCATCGTGTTCTGGCCGTAGAAGTTGTTGCCCCACACCCACACCGTGCCGTCGGACTTCAGTGCGGCCGCGAAGTGGACGCCGGTGGTCACATCGGTCATATTGCTCAGCCCCGGCAACGGGACGGGCGTCGGGTAGAAGCAGTTCTGGGCCGGTTGGGGAGCATTGCAGTTCCCGGTCGGGGTCGTGCCGAGGCCGAGTTCGCCGGTGGAGTTGTCGCCCCATGCCAGCACCGTGCCGTCGGCCTTGACCGCGTAACCACCGGTGATCTTGGTGACGCCGGTCAACGCGGTCACCTGGACCGGGGTGAGTGCGACGCAGTTCGGGCCGGTGTTCACGCTGTAGCACGCGTCGCCGCCGAACGTGCCGTTGGCGAGTTCGCCCTCGGCGTTCCAGCCCCACGCCCAGACCGTGCCGTCGGACTTCACCGCATAGGTGTCGAATTCGCCGCCGTACAGCGCGACAACGTTGGTCAGACCGGACGCCTTGACCGGTGTCGGGCTGTCGCAGTTCACCGGGCTCGCTGTGCCGCACCCGGCGCCGATGGTGCCGTTGCCGAGCACACCGAACTGGTTGTAGCCCCACGACCAGACCGTGCCGTCCGCGAGCAGGGCGTGCGCGGCGGTGCTCGCGCCGATCACGGATGTCACCGGGCCGGGCAGGCTGACCTGGACCGGCACCGCGCTCGCGGTCCGGTTGCCGTCACCGAGTCCGCCGGACTCGTTGTCACCCCACGCCCAGGCGTGCTGGTTCACGTCGAGCGCGTAGCCGTTCTGCTCGCCGGCCGAGATCGCGGTGATCTTGGGCAGACCGGTCACCACCGCGGGTATCGGTAGCTCACCGTCGGTCCGGCCGTTGCCCAGTTGCTGGAGTTCGTTGATTCCCCATGCGTAGACGGTGCCGTCGGTGTTCAGGGCGTACGTGTCGCCGTAGGCGCTGGCGATCGCGGACAGTCCCGTGATGCCGGGCACCTGGGTGGGCACCGCCGACTGGCCGCCGGTGGTGCCGTTGCCGAGTTGGCCGATGAAGTTCGCGCCCCAGGTGATCGCGCAGGTGCCGGTGCATGTTGTTGGGGCGGGGGCGAAGTAGCCGGCGATGTCGATGATTACGTCGACGGTGCCGTGGAAGTTGGCGATGTTGAGTCGCGCGCCGGAGCCCAGTGCGACCGTCGCGAGGTTGGCGGCGGTCTGTCCTGGGGCGAGGTTGAGGTTTGATGCGAGGGGTTGTGTGCTGTCGGCGGGCCATGCGGTGACGAAGGTTCCGGCGGTGGTGTTGGTGCCGGTCAGGTTGAACACGGCGGCGACTGCTGTGGTGGGCAGCCATTCGGACAGGTCGGCGGTCTGGGTCTGGCCGGCGCCGATCGAGTGACCGCCGGTGTTTCTGGTGTCCAGCGCGCGTTGTGGCGTGAGTTGGAAGAAGGGGTCGCCGGTGCCGGTTGCGTAGTAGCCGGCGAGGTCGGCGACGAGGTTGATGGTGCCGTGGAAGTTGTAGAGGTCGATGGTGTGGTTGGTGCCGAGTGCGACGGTGATCAGGTTTGGTACTACCGCGCCGGCGCTGAGGTTGAGGCTGGAG
>DATBCR010000724.1:0-3336 GCA_036270375.1 Pseudonocardiaceae bacterium
CGAACTTCGCCACGATCGCATCCTCGACGGGCGAGTCGGCCGGGGGTGCCGGCGCGCGGTCGGCGGTCGGCGGCCATCGGCGTTGCAGGCCGGCGCGCGCCCGTTTGAGTGCGCTGGTAACGGATTCGACGGTAGAGTCCAGCATGTCGGCCACCTCTTTGGCGTGAAACCCGAGGACGTCGCGCAGGATCAGGACGGCGAGCTGACGAGGCGGCAGGACCTGCAGTGCGGTCACGAAGGCCAGCGAGATGGACTCGGTCTGCTCGTAGCGCGCCTCCGGTCCGAGCGGCACGTCGATCACACCTTCGAGCAGGGCATCGGGAAACGGCTCCAGCCAAACGACCTCACCAAGGCGGGTCGGCTCCAGCGGGTCGACCTTGGGCACGTCCCACTCCTTGGCGAGCCGCCGACCGGCCGAGCGACGCGCGTTGAGACACCGGTTGGTGGCGATCCGGTAGAGCCAGGTGCGCAGGGACGCGCGTTCCTCGAACCCACTCAGGCCCTGCCAAGCGGTCAGCAGGGTGTCCTGGAGGGCGTCCTCCGCGTCCTGGAACGATCCGAGCATCCGGTAGCAGTGCACCTGCAGCTCGCGCAGGTGCGGCTCGGTCACCTGCCGGAACGCGTCGCCGTCGCCGGCCCGCGCACGTGACATCAGGTCGGCCGTCACCACTGTGTCCTCCCGCAACGCCTGTCCCCTCCCGTGCTGATCCCCTGCCCATCCATCTGTACAGACACCGCCCGATGGCCGAACTGGGCGGTCGCCGGGCGCCCAGTTTCGCGATCTCGTGGTGTCTACATCATCGACGGCTCCGACGATCCGGAAGGAATCCAGAGATGATGTTGCGGGACAAGGTAGTCGTGATCTACGGCGCCGGCGGTGCGATCGGTGGCGCCGTCGCACGGGCCTGCGCGAGCGAGGGCGCCAAGCTGTTCGTGACCGGGCGCCAGCGGGAACCGGTCGACATGGTCGCCAAGGACATCGCGTCCTCGGGCGGCTCGGCGGAGGCGGCCACGATCGACGCGCTCGACGAGGACGCCGTGGACAAGCACCTGCGGTACGTGGTCGAGCGGGCCGGCCGCGTCGACGTCTCGTTCAACGCGATCGGACTCCCGGACACGAAACTCGTTGGTGTGCCGCTGATCGACCTGGATGCCGAGCAGTTCACCCTGCCGATATCGGCCTACGCCACGTCGTACTTCCTGACCGCACGCCTGGCCGCGCGGCGAATGGTGCCGAACAAGTCGGGCGTGATCATGACCGTCACCGCACTCCCCGCACGGGCCGGCAACACGCTGGTCGGCGGCTACGGCCCGGCGCACGCGGCAAAGGAGGCGCTCACCAGAAGCCTGTCCGCCGAACTCGCACCGCACGGCATTCGCGTCGTCGGCCTTCGCCCGCACGGCATCCCGGAAACGGCCTCGATGCGCGAGGTCTACGAACTGAAGGGAGCCGGAGTGACGTGGGAACAGTTCCAGGGCTACCTGGCCAACACGACCCACCCTCGGCGGGTCATGACGCTCGCGGAGGTGGCGAACGTGGCCGCGTTCATGGCTTCCGACAAGGCAAGCGGCATGACGGGAACCACAGTCAACCTGACCATGGGCAGCCTTGACGACTAGCCGGCAGGCAACCGCCGAAGTGGCCGGCGCCCCCCAGGCGCCGGCCATCCCGCTGCCCTACCAGGTGAAGACCGTTGCGAACGCGGCTAGAGCCTGCGAGGACAGCATTGGCGGTGGGCCGGTGTCGACGACCTGGGCGGCGTCGGCGACATCGTCCTCCGCGAACACGAATGTGCCGTCCGGTCGCGCCGCTTCCATGAAAGTCCCGCGTATCCGGCCGATATCGGTAGTGCCTGGGGCGCCGCCACTTGCGGCGTTGAACGTCTTCACCCGGGTGCCGTCCGGGAGAGTCCTGACCGTGCAGTTGTACTCCATGTAGCCCGAGCCGACGCGTTGACAGTCCGGAATGGACGTTCCGGCTTTCAGGCGGCCGACCGTGATGACAAAGATGTTGGTGTCCTTGCCGTTCCTGAGTTGCGCCCGCGCATCGTACGTCCGAGGGGTGTCGAGGATCGCACCGTCGAAGGCGTAGGTGTTCCCGCTCGGTTCGCGGGTGGTGACGAACCGCAGCGGCGGCACGGGCTTACCGGCCAGGCGGTCGCTGGACAGGGGCACGGGTTCGACGGACAATGATGGTGGCAGCAGAGTCGACCGTACGGCGGCCAGCTGACGCGTCAGCTTCGCGGCCCGTGCGTCGAAGATGACGTCGAGTGTCTGGGGTTGACCGCCGATGACGGGCGATTGGCTGCTCGGACTGCTCCCCTGCCCGGCGCGCGGGGTCTGGTCTTGTTGGCGCGTCAGGCTTGCGACCGTGGCCACCACCGCGAGCACGACCACGGCCCCGGTCAGGCCCCACAGCAGGTGCGCGCCACGGCGGCGGGTTCGCTGTTCCTGTGTCCGCGCGGCGATGCTGGCGTCGAGGAAGTCCCGTTCGCTCGGCGTCAGCCTTGTCGTGCACCGCTGGAAGTACCACGTGCGGGCGGCGGCCAACTGCAGGCCTCGGTAGAGCGCGCCGGGATCGCGGCCGAGGTTCTCCCAGGTGCGGGTCGCGTCGGTGAGACGGTGGTGCAGCGCGATGCCGTCGCGGTCCTCGGTAAGCCAGGTCCGGAGTCGCGGCCAGGCATGGATCAGCGCCTCGTGCGCGATCTCGATCGTGTGCTCGCCGAGGGTCAGCAGCCGCGCCCGCACGAACTTGTCGATGGTGCGGGTGGTGGCCGGGTCGTCGTAGCGCAGTTCACTTGTCGGGACACGGCGGCGGGTGTCCTCGGTGTTCTCGCCCAACGCGGTCAGGCGCAGCATGATGTCCCGCGCGGCGTTCTGCTGTTCCGGGTCCAGCTCGCGGTAGGTGTGTTCCGCGGTCTGCGCCACCGCGCCGTCGATGCCGCCTGCGGCACGGTAACCGGCCAGCGACACGGTGGTGCCCCGGCGGCGGCGCCACGTCTCGACAAGGGCATGCGACATCAGCGGCAACGCACCGGGCCGACCGAGCATCTCCGCCACGATGGTCGCCACGAGCACCGACTCGACCACCAGCCCGGCCGCGGCGGCAGGCCGGGTGATCGCCGAGCGAAGCTCGTCGGCCTGCATCGGCCCGACCAGCGTCTGCCCGTCCCGCAGGGCGTCGACCAGGTCCGGGTATTCGGCGCAGTTGCCGTAGAAGTCGGCACGCACGCCGAGCACCACACGGGTCCTGCTGTTGGCGGCACCGGCCGCCGCGAGTACGGCGGCGATGAAATGACCCCGTTCGACACCGTCCCGGCAGAGCGTGAATGCCTC
>DATBCR010000725.1:0-1877 GCA_036270375.1 Pseudonocardiaceae bacterium
CTGGGTGCGGCAGGAGAAGCCATCGGCCAGGATCACGTCCTGCGGCGCGGCCGCGCGCACCGCCGGCAGCAGCACGCTCTCCGCGCAGGCCTCGCTCACCTCGCCGTGACCGCGTTCGAACCCGAAGTTGCCGGCCAGGCCGCAACAGCCGGACGCCAGCCGGTCGACGTCCGCGCCCGCGCGTTCCAATAGGTCGCGGTCGGCCGACCAGTCGTCGAGGACTGCGTGCTGGTGGCAGTGCACCTGGGCGATCGCGTGCACACCGGGCAGCGCAGGCGGCTCCCAGCCGTCGGTGTGGTGCTGGAGCAGTTCGGCCAGGGTGACGGTGTGATCGCGGATGCGGGCCACGTCCAGATCGTCCGGGAACAACTCGGGCGCGTCGGAGCGGAACACCGCGGTGCAGCTCGGTTCGAGGCCGACGATCAGACCGCCGGCCCGCGCGTGTCCAGCCAGGCGGTCGACGGTCCGGCGCAGGACTCGTTTGGCGGTGCCGAGTTGGCCGGTGGAGATCCAGGTGAGCCCGCAGCAGATCGGTTCGGTCGGGATGCGTACGGTCCAGCCGGCCGCTTCGAGCACGCCAACGGCTGCCCGGCCGACCTGCGGGTGGAAGTGGTTGGTGAACGTGTCCGGCCAGAGCAGCACGGTGCCGCGCAACCCGGGTTTCGCGCCACCGCGCCGGATCCACCACTGTTGCAGGGTTTCCCGGGCGAACAGTGGGATCTCCCGGTCTTCCAGGCCGGCCGCGCGAGTGGCCAGCTTGCGCAGCGGTGGGATCGGTGAGAGCCGGTTGAGGATCGGGGCCAGCTTGGTCGTGGCCACGGCCGCCGCGATGGCGGGCAGCCAGCCCAACGCGTAGTGCGCCCGCGGGCGCAGCCGTCCGGCGTAGTGGTGGGACAGGAACTCGGCCTTGTAGGTGGCCATGTCCACGTCGACCGGGCAGTCGGCCTTGCAGCCCTTGCAGGACAGGCACAGGTCGAGCGCGTCGCGGACCTCGGTGGACCGCCAGCCGTCGGTGATCGGCGAATCCGGGTGACCGTTGAGCATCTCGAACAGCAGCCGGGCCCGTCCTCGGGTGGAATCCTCCTCTTCCCTGGTCACCTGGTAGGACGGACACATGACCGCGTCGCCGTCGTGGCCGTGCTGGCGGCACTTGCCCACCCCGACGCACCGGTTGGCCGCCTTGACGAACGAGCCGCCGTCCTCGGGATAGGCGAAGTGCAGCCGGCGTTCCCCGATGCGCGGCGCCCACGAACCGCCGAGGCGCAGGTGTTCGTCGGCCCGGGCAGGCGCCACCACCTTGCCCGGGTTCATCCGGTTCTCCGGATCGAAGATCGACTTGAGCCGGCCGAACGCCGTCATCAGCTCCGGGCCGAACATCCTCGGCAGCAGCTCGCCCCGGCTCTGGCCGTCGCCGTGCTCACCGGAGAGCGATCCGCCGTAGGAGACGACCAGATCGGCGGCCCGGTGCAGGAACCGGCGGTAGGTGGTCACGCCGTCGGGGTCGGTGAGGCGGAACGGGATGCGGGTGTGCACGCAGCCCTGCCCGAAGTGGCCGTACAGCGATGGCGCGGCCTCGTCGGCGTAACCGAACTCCTCGTACAGCTTGTTCAGATCACGCAGATAGTCGCCGAGCCGGTCGGGGGGAACGGCCGAATCCTCCCAGCCTTCCCAGGTGTCCGGTTCGTTGGGCACGTGCGCGGTCGCGCCGAGGCCGGCCTCGCGGGCCTGCCACAGTTCGTCCTCGTGCGCGGGCTCGTCCAGGCAGGCCACGTCGGCGTCGTGGTCGGAGTCGCCGATCGCGTCGAGCATGCGCTGGGCCCGTTCGTCGGCCTCCTGCTGGGTTTCCCCGCCGAACTGCACCATCAGATAACCGTTGC
>DATBCR010000726.1:0-1521 GCA_036270375.1 Pseudonocardiaceae bacterium
TCGCGGCCCACTGGCCGTCCGCATCACCGAGGACGTCCGCCAGTTGGGTCGGGGTCCACACGTACGTCAGGCCCTCGACGCCGTCGGTGTCGGCGTCCAGTGCGGCCGCGAAACCGCCATCAGAAGTGCCAAGGTCGGCCAGCAGGAAGCGGGCCGTCTCAGCAGCGATTCGCGTGGCGAGGGGGGAACCGGTGCGGCGGCTCAGATGTGCGTAGACGCGCAGCAACAATGCGTTGTCGTACAACATCTTCTCGAAGTGCGGCACCACCCACGCGGCATCGACGCTGTACCGGGCGAAACCGCCGGCCAGTTGGTCGTAGATGCCGCCCCTGGCCATCGCCTGTGCAGTGCTCTCCACAATGGACAGCGAGTCGCGTGAACCGGTGCGTTCGTGGTGGCGCAGCAGGAATTCCAACACCATCGACGGCGGGAACTTGGGCGCACCACCGAATCCACCATTGTGCCGGTCGACGGCCCCGAGCAGCGACACCGCGGCACCGTCCAGGATGTCCTTGTCCACCAACGTCGATGGGAACGGCTGTGCCCGTTCGGCGAGTGCGCTGATCACGTTCGCCGCCACGTCGGTCACCTCGTCGCGCTGGCCACGCCACGCCTCGGCGATACCAGTGAGCACCTGCCGGAACGACGGGATGCCCGGCCGTGGCGTCGGCGGATAGTAGGTGCCGCAGTGGAAAGGCTCGCCGGCCGGGGTGAGGAAGCACGTCATCGGCCAGCCGCCGTGACCCGAGATGGCCTGGGTCGCCTCCATGTAGACGGCGTCCACATCCGGGCGTTCCTCGCGGTCCACCTTGATGTTGACGAAATGCTCGTTCATCAGCGCCGCGATGTCGGGATGCTCGAACGACTCGTGCGCCATCACGTGACACCAGTGGCAGGCCGCGTAGCCGACCGACAGCAGCACCGGCACGTCCCTGCGCCGCGCCTCGGCGAACGCGTCCGCGCCCCACTGCCACCAGTCGACCGGATTCTCCGCGTGCTGCAGCAGGTACGGACTTGTCGAGCCGGCGAGCCTGTTGGTCATGTCCCCCAGTGTCCAGGAAACTGTTCGCCGTGAACGACGCCGGGGTTGACGACGCGGCCGCTTTCGCCGACGCCGCCGCTTTCGCGCAGCGGTACACCGTGCTGTCCGTGGTGGTCGGCGCCCCGGCGCACGGGCTGGTCGACCTGGACGACGTGCCGGCGGACGAGGTGCGGCACCGGAGTGTGTTCGTGCCGCCAACGGAGCTGTTCTGGGAGTTCGCCAAGCCGCCGGACACCGTCGCCGGCCCCGGCCTCGACCGGCTCGGCTGGGAGTTGGAGCGCTTCTGTGTGGCCGGGCTACGCGCGGATCCGGAGGCGTTCGAAGTGCTCGCGTCGCCGGTTGTCGAGACGTGCGCGCCGATCGGCGCCGAACTGCGGGAGCTGACCGTCGCGTTCCTGTCACAGCGGGTCGCGGACGCCTACCGCAGGGCAACCGCGACCGACTACGCGCGGGCGGACGCCGCGATGGCTGCGGGCGGA
>DATBCR010000727.1:0-14121 GCA_036270375.1 Pseudonocardiaceae bacterium
GCTCCTGCTTCTCCGGCAGGTCGGCCGCCACCTGCTCCTTCGTCCGCCGCTTGATCAGCGGCCGGATCCGCTGCCGCAGCTGAGCCAGGAGCTCGGCCTGGCCGCCCTTCTCGATCGGCCGGGCGTAGTAGTCGCGGAAGCGTTCCGGACTCGGGAACAGCCCCGGAGCCGTGATCGACAGCAGCGACCACAGTTCCATCAGGTTGTTCTCCATCGGCGTGCCGGTGATCGCCAGCTTGACCGATGCGGACAACCGGCGCACGCACTGATAGATCTTCGACTGGTGGTTCTTCACCTGCTGGGCCTCGTCCAGCACCAGCCCGGCCCAGGACAGCTCGGCGTAGGCGTCGAATTCGATCCGGAACAACGTGTACGACGTGACCACGATGTGCGCGCCCGCGACCGTGTCAGCGAGCGGCTGGCCCCTTCGCCGTGCGGTGTCGGACAGGGCGGTGACGGCGAGATCTGGCGCGAACCGGCCGGCCTCCGCGGCCCAGTTGGACACGACGCTGGTGGGCGCGACGACGAGGAACGGCGCGAGCGACGGATCGTCGCGCCGGGCGTGGCAGACCATGGCCAGCGTCTGAAGCGTCTTGCCAAGGCCCATGTCGTCAGCGAGGATGCCGCCCAACCGGTGGTCCCACAGGAACGCCAGCCACCGGAACCCGTCCACCTGGTACGGGCGCAACTGGGCGGACAGCGTGTCCGGAACCTCGACGTCCTCGGCGACGGAGTCGAGCGACAACAGCCCGTCCACCTGTCGCTGCCACGCTTCCGCCTGGCCACGCACCACGCCAAGCGCGGCCAGTTCGGCCCACAGGTCGGCCTGGAACCGGCTGATCCGCAACGATCCGTCGTTCGAGTCCAGCAGCGACCGCGCCTCCTCGATCAGGTCGCGCAGCGTCCGCAGTTCGGGCTTGTCCAGGGCGAAGTAGGCGCCATCGGGCAGCAGCAGATGGGAGTCACCACGAGCCAGCGCCACGAACACGTCGGTGAACGGCACCTCCCGACCCTCGACGCTGATGGTGACGCCCAAGTCGAACCAGTCGTTGTCGCCGGTCACCTCGGTGGTTGACAGGCTGATGGCCAGCGTGTCGCCCGCTTCGCGGTAATCGGCGGGGTCACCGCCGACCTCGACGAGGACATCCGGCCGGTCGGCCAGCAGCGGCAGGGTCTCGGTGGTGAACCGCATGGTGTCGATGCCCCGGAACTCGGCACGCGGCACGATCGGCCATGGCAGGCCGAGGTCGGCCAGGACGGTCCGTTCCGCGTCCGGATCCCGGTAGTCGTCACTGGATTCGGCCTCGTCCAGCGCGGTACGGCGGTGCACGTCACCGATCCGGTAGTCCCACTCCCAGACGGTCGCCAACGCATGGTCGTCGCCGTAGTCAAGGCGCAGCACGAGAGTCGGGCCGACGATCGCAGGCGGGACGAACGACTCGTCCGACGAGACGATCGTGGCGACACGGCGCAGGCGCGGGTAGAACTCGTCGCGGAACCGGTCCTGTTCGGCGGCTGGAATCGCGAGGACCTGGTTGTCCAGCGCCATTCGCCGCAACGCCGGTGGCACCGGGTTGACCAGCCTCGCCAGGCGGAGGTGCCAGTTGCCATGGTCCGCGTCGGTCCGGACCTCCGCGCGGTCGATGTAGACCACGCCGTGGCCGCCCGATCCGATGAACCCGACCGGGGCCGCGTCGATGTCGCTGCCCGCCACCCGGACCAGCGGTCGGACCGCGAGGGCGCCATCGTCGTGCGTGACGTCGATATGGAACTCGGCCGTACGGTACGGTTCCAGCGCACCGAGGCGCTTGCGGGCGTGCACGATCGCCAGACCGAGCGCCCCGGCTTCGTCCAATATGGACCACAGTCGGTTGGAGTCGAAGGCGGCCAGGTCGATGGTCCGCTCATCGCCGTAGTACCCGTAGACGTGGTGCTGGCCGCCCGACCGGTACAGGGCGTACATCTCACGCAGCAGACGGACATGGTCGGCGACGAACTCGCCGAGTTGATACGGCGACTGCAGCTTGCCCCAGCTCAGCCCCCCGGCGACCCAGCCGGTCCGGCCGGGCCGCACGAGTCGCGCCGACAGCCGCACCGCGGAGCCGCCACTCTCGGCCAACGTCAACTCGACCGCCAGCGGCTCGGTACCGGTGCGGCCCACCGGATCGGCCGGCGAGTCGGCCAGCAACGACGTGAGGGACTGCCGCCACGTCCTCGGCACGGACGGCTTCGGCTGCGCGGCGACCTCAGCGACCGCGGCGATCACCAGCGCGGCGACATGCTTGCAGTTGTACCCCATCGGGCAACTGCACTCGCCCTCGTCCACGTACCGGGAACCGTCATCGTCCCCCGCCGTGTAGACGCTGGTGGAGTAGACCTCGCTTCGGCCGACGACGTTGCCGTGCAGCGCGGTGTTCTGCCGGGTCCATCGAATCCCGCTGACCCGACCCTGCCGGGCGTACCGGGCGCCCCGCTCGTAGGACGTGGCGCCGACCAGTTCCTCGACACTGGCCAGATCAATCGTGTCCGGGGCGGCATGAGACATGGGCGCCACGCTATCGCCCGGCCCCGACATGGTTGACACGACATGCTCATGCCGGGCAGGTCGGTCCCGGAACGGGGCGCATCCGGGACCGACCATGCATCTCAGGCCGCCACCGGTCAGACGTGGATCAGGTCGAACTCCTCCCAGGGCCCGATCGCGGTCCGATTCGCGATCAGCGGCGACGCACCCGCATTGTCCGCGGTAACGATGTCGTTGTTCGCGTGCGCACGGAAACTCACACTGCCATCGGCATTGTTGATCAGGTCGAATTCCTCCCATTGCCCGACCGCGGTACGGTTGGAGATCAGCGGCGACGCGCCCGCGTTATCCGCCGTCACGATGTCCCCGTTGGCGTGTGCCCGCAGGCTGATCACCGGGCCGGTGCCGGACGACGCACCGGTCGTCGCGATGGCGAACACGTGCACCGCCGGTGTTCCCGTGGCCAGCGCGCCACCCGCCGGCAGCGTCACCGATGCCACGGTCTTCCCCGCGGCCAACGGCACTGTGACGGCGAAGATGTTGCCGCTCCCGGCGAACGTCGTGTTCCCCTGCCGGTTCTGGTAGGCGGAGCTGACGGCCAGCGTGCCGCCACTGGGTGGCGTGGTCGAGAACCAGTCCGGCACGGTGAGGGTGTAGTTCTGCGTGGTCCCGTCGGTGTACGTGACGGCACCGCTGCCGGAGGCCGGCCCGAAGCTGGCCGATACCAGGAATCCCAGCGTGCCGCTGCCGGACAGGTTGATGATCTGCCCTTGTGCCACCGTGTTGTCATTGGTACCGGCCGCCACGTTCGGGAATGTGAAGGTGACTCCAGCGGATGTGATCGACGCGCCGGGGCCGGCGTGCGCGTTGGTCAGGGCGGTCTCCGAGAAGCTGGCGCCGCCGGCATCGAAGTTGCCAGGTGCGGTGTTGTTGTCGGCCGAGACGCCGACGTCATTGAACGACGCGGCCAGGTTCGGGAACGCGCTGGCGCGGTCGAGTCCGATCTGGACTCGGCCGAGGTGCTTCGCCGCGGTTGCCTGCGTCCCGGTGACCTGGGCGAACGGCAGTGACGTCGTCGGGGACGACACCAGCTCCACCAGGTAGGTCGAACCGGCCGTCACGGGCACGCCGAACGTGGCACCGGTGGTCGGCGACACGACGACGGCGTTCGTGGACCCGTTGACCACCTCGGCCTGTTGTCCCGGCCACGGATTGCGCACGGTCATGGTCTGCGTCGTGCCGGCTTGTATCGCGGCCGTGGCGATCGTGCCACCCTCGACCTGGACGTCCACTTTGGACCCACCCTGGATGTAGACGGTGCCGGCGGCGTCCCAGCCGGCCGGCCATGCCGGGGCGAACCGCAGCGTGCCGTCGTAGTCGGTGGCCAGTGCCTCGTCGAGAGTGGTGGCCACCGTCGCGGACTGCTCAAGGTACGGCTCGTCGCCCACGTTGCCGTTGAACAGGTTCGCAAGGCCGCTGATGAACGGCTGGAAGCCCTGGGTGATCGAGTTCAGGTCGGCGGCGACCTCGCTCGGCATGTCCAGCCGTGCCGCGTCGACCGCGTCGAAGCTCCAGTCGGGGTTGGTCTTGTTGGGGCGGAAGGTGTACGTGCGGTCGGCCAGCGTGGTCAGGCCGCCGGAGTTGTCCGTGATGTCCCCATAGGGCCAGACCGGCTCCAGTCCGATGTTCTCGCCGTTGCGCAGCTGTGCCGAGGGCTGGAACGAGTCCGCGATCACGTCCTGTCCCTGTGCGTCCGCGGACGGCGGCAACAGTTGCTGCTTGGTCTGCTCGTCGGTGCGGGCGTACGGCTCGATCTGCCCCTGCGCGGTGCGTAGCTGGGTGACCAGCGACGAGTCGGTGTTGAGCAGGGTGGCCGCGTTGATCGTGGCCCCGAAAAGCGCCTGGTCCGCTGCCAGGTCGGTGGTCGGATCCGTTACCGCCCACTGGGTCTCGTGCGCGTTCGCGTTCGCGTGCAGTAAGCCGTCCGAGCCGACGCTCTGCCACGACAACAGGAACGTCGCGGCCTGTTGCAGGACCGGGTAGTACTTCCGCAGGAAGGTGAGGTCGCCGGTGTCCTGGTACTGCTGCCAGATCCACAGCGCGATCTCCGCGCCGCTGGTGATGTTGAGTGCGTTGAAGCTCGGACTGGAAGCCGTGGCGCACGAGGCGTTCTGCGTGTTGTTGCCGCCGTTGTAGAAACCGTTTCCGTTGAACCGCATGGTCTCCGGTACGCACACGCCCGGCTTGCCGCTCATCTGCGCGCTGGTCCACGACTCGATCGCCGGCAGGTCGTTCAGATACATGTCGAAGATCGGCACGTTGAGCGCGAAGTTGCCGGACGACAGGTTCGCCGCGATCTCGCCGCGCAGGTTCCACAGCCAGTAGCCGGCCGGGTACCAGTCCTGCTGGTCCTGGTCGTACGCGAACATGTCGGCGACCCCGGCCTGGCTGCCGGGCAGCGCACCGCCGTGCATCGTCGCCGCCTCGGCGTAGAGGTAGATCGTGCGCAGGTTCTCCATGTACTGCGCGGTGCCGTCGGCCGAGTTCGCCTCGATCAGGCCGCTGTTCGCCCAGTAGCCGTTCCACCAGGCCGACTGGGTGGCGAGCAGGGACGACGTGGTGGCGGTGGTGTCGCCGCCGATCAGGTTCGTCGCGGTGGTGGTCGGGTTGCCACCGGTCCACGACGGGGCAGCGACGACCACCCGGAACGAGCCGTCCGCGTTGGGGTTGAAGGAAACCTGCACCTGCTCGGTGTTCGCCACCGACGCGCTGACGTTCTGCCCACCGGCGGTGATCGCGGCCATCGCGCCGAACGTCCGGCCGGACGAGCCGGACTGGGAGTTGTCCACCCAGGTCTGCGCGAGGCTGCCGACCGCGCCGGACGCCGCCGTCGTGGGAGAGCGGCCGTTCCACAGGTTGAGCGTCGCCGTCTGCCGGGTGCCAGGGTTGGCGCCGGTGACGTTGACGACGAGTTCGTCCTTGCCGGCCGGCACCCACGCCTGGGCGGTCATGCCGCCGCCGGACTCGGTGAGCACGCCGTTGTAGAGGTCGAGCGTGCCGGTGAAGTTCGCGGCCGACGTCAGCGCGGCCAGGCCGGGGATCTGGATCTGGCCGGGCGACAGCCGTGCCGGCATGGTGTCGCTGCGGTTGAGTTGCGCGGTGAAACCGTTGGCCGCCCACGCCGCGACGCCGAGCGAGCCGTTGCCCAACGGCAGCGACTGCGCGTTCACGGTATTCGGTCGGCCGAGCACGACGTCCGACCGCGACACGACGCCACCGGTGTTCTCGGCGAACGAACCGTTGTGCCACGCGGTGGTGAGAGTCGCGGCGGCCGCGCTGGGTGCGGTGCCGACGGAGACGGCGACGGCTACCGCGGCGGCCAGCACGCCAGCGGCGATCATCGCGAGCGAACGGTGCAATGGGGATTGAACGGACACGAGTCCTCCCAGGACGCGGCGGTGCGTCATGCAACCGGAGCGATGCAGAACACATCGGATGTGTTGTAGCGTAGCTCTGCCGTCGATGTCCAGTGTTCGGCCAAGTTCCGGAACAAACCCATGTCGCCGGAACCGATTCATCGGACCTAACCGTGAACATGTGGACGCGTACGCAATGACTTGCGGTTTTCTATCCTGTTTCTTGCGCAATCTAGTTTCATCATTGCTGTATGTTGGCGAGTTCTGTACGGTCAGTGCCCATGTCGCATCGCGTTGTATACACCTGGCGCCGGCTGGTGGCGGCCGCGATCATCGTGGCCGGCGCCGTCGTGGTCCCCATCGTCGCCACCATGCCGTCGGCGCACGCCGCCGCCGCGGGCGCGACGACACCGTTCACCAGCTACGAGGCGGAAGCCGGCACGCTCGGCGGTGGCGCGAGCGTTGTCTCGCTGACCTCGGCGCCGACGACGCAGTTCTCCAGCGCCGCGCTGGAGGCGTCCGGCCACGCCTACGTGCACTTGGCCGGTCCGGGGCAGTCGGTGCAATGGACGAACACCACCGGGGCGCCGATCAGCTTCGTCAACGTACGCGAGAGCATCCCGGACGCACCGTCCGGCGGTGGCACGACCGCGACGCTCGATTTGTACGTCAACGGCCAGTTCCGGCAGGCACTGAACCTCAACTCGAAGCAGACCTGGGCCTACGAGGGCACCAACTACAACAACACCGACGACCAGAACCCGGCCGACGGCGATCCCAGGGTGTTCTTCGACGAGTCGCACACCTTCGTCACGGGCGCGCCGATCGCGCCTGGCAGCACGTTCTCCCTGGTCAAGGACGCCGCGAACACCGCGTCGTTCTATGACGTCGACGTGATCGACGTGGAGAACCCGCCGCCGCCGATCAGCCAGCCGGCCAACTCGATCTCCATCACCAGTTGCGGCGCCGTTGCCGACGACAACCCCACCAACGGAGCGGCCGATCCCGGCGCGGTCGACAGCACCGCCGCCATCCAGAACTGCATCGATCAGGCACAGTCGGCGAACAAGATCCTCTGGCTGCCGCAGGGCACGTTCTACCTCAAGGGAACCACCGGCCTGCACGCGCAGGGCATCACGATCGCAGGCGCCGGCATGTGGTACACGACGATCTACCGCGACGTCCCGCTGCCCAACAACCAGCCCCTTGCGGCGATCTTCTCGGTCACGTCCTGCACGGTGCAGAACTTCCACACCGACTCCAACGCCACCAGCAGGGACACCCAGGGCGGCGACGGCGGCGCGATGGACACCACCGGCACCAACTGGGTGGCCAACGGCATCTGGAACCAGCACGTCGAGTCCGGCTTCTGGGCGTCCGGCACCGGCGGCACGGTCGAGAACAGCCGGGTCACCGCGACGTGGGCGGACGGGATCAACCTCAACAACGTCTCGCTCACCGGCACCGTCGGGAACAACCTGACCGCCACCAACAACTTCGTGCGCGGCACCGGCGACGACGCGATGGCGATCAACTCCGTCGCCTTCAACACCAACGGCGGCACGACGACCACGTACACCGCGATGTCGAACGTCACGCTGTCGAACAACACGCTGATCGCCCCGTGGGGCGGCAAGGGCATCGGGATCTACGGCGGCGGCGGCCATCACGTGCAGAACAACTACATCAGCGACACCGCCCGCTACATCGGCCTCGGCGCCGGCCGGTTCGGCGTCAACGGCAGCGACCTGACGTCCGCGTCGGTGACCGGCAACGTCGTCGTGCGCGCCGGCGGCAACGCCTTCAGCCAGGGCCAGCCGGCGTTCCACATCGGCAACGGCGGCGACGGCCAGAACACCGGCGTCGTCAACAATGTCACCGCGACCGGCAACACCGTCACCAACTCGCTCTACGACGCGGTCGGCTTCTCCACGTCAACGAACACGCTGTTCCAGAACAACACGATCACATCGCCCGGTCGCAACGGCATCGTGATCGCGCCGCCGTTCTACCCGGCGCCAGCCGGATCGGCCACGATCACCGGCAACACGCTGACCGGGCTGGGCGGCGGTATGTCCCCGTTCACCAACAACTCCGGCGGTTTCAGCGCCGCGGTGAGCGGCAACAGCTGGCAGGGCGGTGGCGGCACGCCGGAAGGCCCGTTCGGCGGCACACCGGCCGCGGTCCCCGGCACGGTACAGGCGGAGAACTACGACACCGGCGGCCAGGGCGTGGCGTACAACGTGAACTCTATCAACGGCACCGGCAACGCCTACCGCGCCGACGGCGTCGACCTGGAGTCCACATCGGACGCCGGCGGCGGCTCGGATCTGGGGTGGACAAGCGGCGGTCAGTGGTTCCGGTACACGGTGAACGTGGCGTCGGTCGGCACTTACACGGTGGGACTGCGCCTCGCGGCCCCGTCGGCGGTCACCGGCGCGCTGCACGTCGCGAACGCCGCCGGCACGAACCTGACCGGCGCGGTCAACGTCCCGGCGACCGGCGGCTGGCAGAACTGGACCACGGTGACCGCGAACGTCACACTGCCGGCCGGCCAACAGGTCCTGACACTGGCCGAGGACACCGGCGGCTGGAACGTGAACTACCTGACGTTCAGCTCGGCCGGCGGCGCCGCGATCAACCCGTCGGCGTGGTACGAGGTGGTCAACACGAACAGCGGTTCGTGCGTCGACGACACGAACTCCGGCACCGCCAACGGCACCGCCGTGCAGCAGTTCTCCTGCGGCGGATCGCTCAACCAGCAGTGGCAGTTCGCCCCGGCGGGCGGCGGCTTCTACGAGGTGCTCAACCGCAACGCGGCCAGCCAGAACGAGGCATGGGACGTCACCGGCGGCCCGTCCGCGACGGCGTCCGGCACGCCGGTCCAGACGTGGTCCTACGGCGGCGGCACCAACCAGCAGTGGCAGCCGGTCGCCGGCAGCGGCGGAACCTACACGTTCGTGGCCCGCAACAGCGGCCTGTGCCTGGACGTCCCGAACGCGTCCACGGCCAACGGCGTGCAGTTCCAGGTGTTCACGTGCAACGGCACGGCGGCCCAGTCCTTCCACCTGACCACGACCGGTTGAGGACCGGAACCGAAACCGGCAGCCCTTACAAGGTCCGTTGTGGACACTGCCGCCGCAGCAGTTCGTCTACCGGGGCCAGGCGCAGCCGGTCGTGCTCGGCTCGTGCCATTGACAGGCGATGGTGGTCCAGTCCACTCTGAATTCTCTCCGGACGGTGGGAGGGACCATGCGCATGCGGTCTCGGTGGACGATTCTGCTCGGTGTCCTGACAGTCCTTCTCGCGGTGAACGTCCCGATCGGCGCCGCGAGTCCCACTCCGATCCAGGTGTACGGATCATGGTTGTGCGGCAACGACGAGTGCACCTGGGCCACCGTCAGGAACATGACCGACTTCGACACGAACAACCACTGGCTGGTCGACCGCGGTGACGGCAACCCGTCGGTCAACCTTGTCGTGCTTGCCTTCGTGAACCCACTGAAACTGCTGGACCAGACCAATGACTCCGGGGACGTGAACGGTGTACCGGTCGGCATGAACTCCTCGGTGGTGAACTACTTCACCAGCCACGGAGTCCGGGTGATGCTGTCCATCGGCGGCGTGACGTACACCGGTGCCTGGGACACCGCGTTGACACAGAACGCCACTCAACTCGGCATCGCCGCGGCGACCGTGGCCCGGCAGTTGGGCGTCGGCATCGAGATCGACTACGAGAACAGCAGCAGCCCGAACCTGACCGGGCTGCAGGCATTCGTGAGCGCTTATCGCGGCCAACTACCCTACGACGCCACCGGCGCGAATCCGGCCGCCCGGTTCACGATCGACGTGGCGGCCGGCGACCAGTTCCTGATCGCGCTGAACCGCTACGCGACCGCGGACTGGCTCACCGCGACCAACCCGGTGCTGGACTACGCCAACGCGATGGTGCCGAACAAACAACCCTCGACCAGCGCGGCGGAATCCAACTGGCAGCAGCATGTTGACGGCAAACCGAACTACGCGCCGCCGGTGCCGCCGCTTGCGCCGGCGAAGTTCACCGGGAGCGTGTTCCTCGTCGGCAACCAGGCCCAGCCGGAATGCGTGAACTTCGCCTCGTCGCTCGAGAACGCCACCGGCACGTTCGTCACGACGGTGGCGCCGAACGGCGCGGGCAGTACGCCCGGCATGCTCGGCTACATGTTCTGGGCCGCCGAGCGGCCGTCCACCCGCCTTGTCACGACCGACCCGCCGAACACCTGCCAAGGGGGTGTGGGTGTCGGTGCCACGACCTACTCGGTGCCGGTCCCGATGCCGGCCCTGCACCAGGGCTGACATTCCCGGCCGCGCTCATTGCATGCCGACCAGATCGTGTTGCTCACGCATCGCGGACAGGTGACGCGAAATCGCGTCGTTCACGGCGGCCGTAACCGGTGTCGATGTTGCTCCGCGAGCGGACCGGGCTACGGCACAATCGCCGCAACCCGTACCGTACCGGCGTGACATGGAGGCTGCCGTGACTGATCACCCGGGCCCACTTGCCCAGCACCGGGCGGTTGGCGGTCGCTACGAGTTGCTGGAGGTGCTCGGCCGGGGCGGGATGGGCGTGGTGTGGCGGGCCAAGGACCAGGTGATCGGACGGCAGGTCGCGGTCAAGGAGATGCGCCCGCCGGACGGGATCGACGGGCACGAGCGCGAGGTGTTCCAACAGCGGGTGTTACGCGAGGCCCGAACGGCCGGCCGGCTGAACGATCCGTCGATCGTGACCGTGCACGACGTGATCGACGAGGCCGGCACCACGTACATCGTGATGGAGCTCGTGCCGGCCCGCACGCTGAGCGAACTCGTCCGCGCGAAGGGACCGCTGGCACCGCAGCAGGTCGTCTCGCTGGCCGACCAGGTGCTCGGCGCGCTTGAGGTGGCGCACGCGGCCGGAATCGTGCATCGTGACATCAAACCGAGCAACATCATGTTGCTGGACAGCGGCCGGGTGAAGCTCGCCGACTTCGGCATCGCGCAGGCCGTGGACGACCCGAAGTTGACCGTCAGCGGCCACCTCGTCGGATCGCCCAGTTACCTGTCGCCGGAACGGGTGCACGGCAGCGAGGCGACGGCGGCAGCCGACCTGTGGGCACTTGGCGCGCTGCTGTGCTTCGCGATCGAGGGCCACGATCCGTTCGAACGCGCCACCACCGCGGCCACCCTGCACGCCGTGCTGAACGAATCACCTCGGCTGACCCGCTGCCCGCCGCAGCTCGCCACGATCATCGGCGGTCTGCTGATCACGGATCCGCACGCCCGGCTGACCGCGCCACAGGTCCGTGCCCTACTGCTCCTGCCGGACGTGGCGGCGCCGACGACGGTGATCACGCCCCAGCAGCCGTTCGCGCCGGTCGTGCCGCACTCGCCGGAACCCGTCTCGGGCCGTAGGACGGGCCTGCGCTGGCTGGCCGCCGGCGTTGCGGTCCTGGTGGCGGCGGGCGCGGCGATCGGTGGCTACCTCGTCGGGCACGCGACCGGCCCGACCACGCCGCCGACCGGACTGGTGGCGACGTTGAGCTACGGGTCGCCGGACGCGCAGGTGCCCAAGTTCCAACTGAACAACGGAGCCTGCGGCAACGGGCAGGTCGTGGCGGGCCGCCGTTTCACCAGCAACGAATCCGTGGACTGCAACAGCCCGCACGACTTCGAGGTCTTCGACACGTCGACCGCGATCGGCAGTTCATCGCTACCCATCCAGCCGCCGTCGCAGCAACAGCTGAGCGCAGAGGCGGACAGCGTCTGCACGATCGTGTTCAACTCAGCCTGGATCACACCTTCGGACAAGGCGACCACCCTCGGCTACACCGCCATGATGCCGAGCACGGGCGCCTGGCAAATCGACCCGAACAGCCAGACCGGCACCCGCCAGATCCTGTGCGTGCTCACCCGCAAGGACGGCCGCCAGCTCACCAGTTCCGCGATGTCACACAGTTCCTGACACCTGGAGCTTGCGGCGGACGCGTGGTCGCTGAGGTGGTGAGGTGGGGCGTAGCCGAAGCCGTCCACGATCGCGGCCTCCTAACCCCCCGGGCCGCCGATCCGCTGGCGAAGTCGAGGGCTTGCCCGCAGAGGGTCAGCGCCTGGTAGTACCAGTATTCGCACATACACACGCCGCATCGGATCAGCGACTACACCGGAAGTCCGTGACGGACCAGCCATGCCTCGCCGTACCCTGTCCGGGGGCGCGATTTGGTAAGGTGTGACGGGTTCGCGTCACACCCGTCACCGGCAATCGCGACATTCGGTAGATCAACTGGACATGTCTCCGCTAGGTACGCTTACGTCATGAGGTCGGACGCGGTGGATGCGATGAACGACAGCGTGGCGGCCCGAGTTGCGGAGGCACGCAAGCTCGCTGGCCTGACACAGGCGCAGTTGGCCATGCGGGCGCATCTGTCATTGTCGTTGGTGAGGAAGGTAGAGCGAGGCGTGGTCCCTGCCTCGCCAACGTTCATCGCGTCAACCGCGCAAGCACTTGGGCTATTGGTTACCGATCTGACCGAACAGCGGAATTTTCGTTCAATTCGAAGTCGCTATGGGGTGGAGCAGCGGTTCATTCCCGATCTTGAGCGCGCAATCATTGAGGGCGAGAACGCGGTACTGGACGGACCGTTGTTGGATTTGCCAGAACTCGCGAACATCATGGCCCAGGTCGTTAATGCGGGTCGGGCAAGCAAGTACACGGATGTTCTTGAGGCATTGCCTAACCTGCTTCGCCATTTGTACGCCCAATCTCTTGCGGTCGCACCAGGCAAATTCGAATACGTCAATCGTTTGCTGGCTCAGGCTTACTACTCAGCTATGTTCGCCACCTACAAGTTCGGCCACCTGTCACTTAGCGCCTGGGCTGCTGAACGCATGTCGCTCGCTGCGGAGTCCAGCGGTGACCCTCTGTGGGCGGTCATGGGGCAGTACAGTCGCGCGCAGGCACTTATGTTCGGCGGCAGCTACCGTGCGAGTGGCGTGGTTCTCGATAAGGCCGCGAGCGAACTACGGCAATCCAAAGACCCCCGGTCGATGGAGGTCCTTGGGGCCGTACATCTCTCCGGTGCAATCATCGCCGCGCGCCTTGGCGACTCCACCGATTCGGACACACGCTTGCAGGAAGCGCGGGACCTGGCTCGTCATATCCAGACCACGGACGACCAGTTTGACACAGCATTCTCCGCTGCGAACGTGGAGATACACGCTATTGCTGCGGCCGTCGAATTGTCGAACCCAGCTAAAGCCTTGAAGCGTGGCGCTGCGCTCGATCTACGCGGTAAGCTGTATCGGTCTCGGATGGGTCACTATCATATCGATCTGGCCCGTGCTTATCTCATGCAAGGGAATCACGACCAGGTTGTTCACGAACTGAGCCTTGCCAGGCAGTTGTCGCCTCAACAAACCCGCTATCACCCCCAAGTGCACGAGACCATTCGTGCAGTTGCGCGTGCCCGCCGCCGCAGCGACCCCGTCACAAGATTGGCAGCATGGGCAGGGGTGGAGTGACAGCCAACGTCATCGAGGCGAAGGATCGCGGTCGTCGTTTGACGCTTCGTTGTCCCTTCGGCAACTGACCACCACCTAGCGTCACCTCCGACTACTGGAGGTGACGCTAGGTGGTGTGCATGACGGGCACGGTCCAGGTTCAGCGTGCGAGTCCACGGTGGCTGTGCGGTGACTGCGGACGCGGATTGGGCTCGTGCTTGCCCCCACCCGACGTCGCGATCACCGCCAGCCCACCCACCGATGGCACGGCCGCGCCGCGCAAATCGGGCTGGCCGCCTGCGCGATGGTCACGGTGACTGCGGTCGTCCCCCGCCTGTGCGCTGGCTGCGGCGTGCCGCTCAGCCGGTACAACCGGCAATCGGTCTGCTCGGCGTGTGCCCGTTCCGCACGCGGTGTCGATGATCCGGACGACGGCATGGGCACGTCCGAACTGGCCATCGGCGTTCAGGTGGCCCAACTGCGGCACCAGGCGGGGCTGACGCGGCAACAACTGGCCGACCGGCGCGGGCTGAGCATGGAGTTGATCAAAAGCTAGTGCAAGGGTTGCGTACGTCGCGGCGTCTGACCAATGTGGTGGCCCTGGCGCAAGAATTGCGGGTGCCCGTGTCGGCGTTGCTGGAGCCCACCAGTTCCCCCTGGCCTGCTGGT
>DATBCR010000728.1:0-3385 GCA_036270375.1 Pseudonocardiaceae bacterium
TGCTACGCAGGTTGCCGGTGTGAGATCTCACGTCGGATCCGTCGCCAGGCGATAGCCGCGCTTTACCACCGTTTGCACAAGCCGGGGTTCGCCGAGCGCGGAACGCAGGCGGGCAACCGCCGTCTCCACCGCGTGTTCCTCACCGGCCCCGGGCCGTGCAGCCAGCAGAGCGGGCCGGGAAACCACCCGACCGGGACAGTCGGCAAGCGCGCGGAGCATCGCCATCGGGGCCGGCGGAACCGGACGGAATTCACCATCCACCACAGCCGCTTGACCACGCAGTTCGACCGTCTTCGGACCGACCCGCAGCCGGGTGGCCCGTGCCGGCAGCGCGACCGCCAGTTCCCGCACCAGGGCACCGATTCTGGCCCGCTCCGGCCGCACCACCGGAATACCGAGCCGAGTCAGCGGACCCGCCGTGATATCGCCTACACAGGCCGCGAGCACACGGCCGTTCAGCGCCTCGATCAAGTCTGGCAGCCGGCCACCTCGATCCGCGATGCCCAGAACGCTGAACGCGGCCGGCGCGCTGGTGAACGTCAGCGCGTCGACCTGACCGGCGAGTACCGCGTCCAGCATGCGTTCCACCTGGGTGGGGTCGGCCGGTTCGGTCCAGCGATAGACGGGTACGCCGATCACTTCGGCGCCGGCGGTGCTCAGGGCGTCCAGGAACCACGTCAGCGGTTCGCCATGTAACTGCACGGCGATCCGCCGACCGGCCACACCGGACTCCAACAGATGGTCCAGCAGATCCTGGCTGACCTCGGAGCCCGGTGTGAACGTCTCCACCAGTCCGGCCGCCCGCACCGCACCCCGCGCCTTCGGGCCTCTGGTCAGAATGGTGGCGGATGCCAAGCGGTGCAACAGGTCCGTACCGATTCCCCAGCCGTCCGCCGCCTCGATCCAGCCTCGGAAACCGATGCCGGTCGTCGCCACGACCAGGTCCACCGGCTCGGCGATCACGGTCCTGGTCACCGCGTGCAGCTCGGTGTCGTCGGCCAGTGGGACGATGCGGATCGCGGGTGCGTGCAGCACGGTCGCACCACGCCGTTCGAGCAGCGCGGTGAACTCGTCGGCTCGGCGGGCGGCGGTGACGCCGATCGTGTAACCGGACAGCGGCGGCACCTCAGCGGCGGTCACGGCGAACCGACCATGACCATTCCGTCGAGCACGTGGGTCTCGAACACCTGGATCGACACGGTGTCGTCGTCAAGCCAGCAGCCGGTCCGCAGGTCGAATGCCTGTTTGTAGATCGGCGACACGACAACCGGCACCCCGCCCCTGTCGCCGACGATGCCCCTCGACAACACCGCCGCACCGCTGAACGGGTCCACATTGGACACCGCGTGCACCGTACCGTCATGGGTCAGGAACAACGCCGCCTGGTTGCCGTCCGGGAGCAGTGCCGCCACCCCTCGTTCCGTCTGCAGGTCGGCCATCCGACAGATCGGCACCTGGTCCACCATGGTCGTCATCTGCCAACCACCTCCGGTATCGGCATGAGTACCGGCACACGTTGGCCGCGTTCCGGGCGGAATGAGATGGTCGGGTCGGGGGTGCCGGGTGCATTGACGAAGGATGTGAATCTCGCCAGTTTGGTCGGATCGGAAAGCACACCGCGCCATTCGTCCGTGTAGTCGGCGACATGCCGGGCCATCGCCGTTTCCAGGTCCGCGCAGATACCGAGCTGGTCGTCCACGATGACATCGCGAAGATGATCCAGACCGCCGGCCATGGCCTCGATCCAGGCCGCCGTGCGCTGGAGCCGATCGGCGGTGCGGACATAGAACATCAGGAACCGGTCGATCAGCCGAACCAGCTCCTCGGTGTCCACATCGGACACAAGCAGGTCGGCATGCCGCGGCGTGAAGCCGCCATTGCCGCCCACGTAAAGGTTCCAGCCGTGTTCGGTCGCGATGATCCCGATGTCCTTGCTTCTCGCCTCAGCGCATTCGCGGGCGCAGCCGGAGACGCCGGCCTTGATCTTGTGCGGGGACCTGAGCCCTCGATAACGCAGTTCCAGCTCCACCGCAAGGCCAACCGAGTCCTGCACGCCATACCGGCACCACGTCGAGCCGACACAGGACTTCACCGTGCGCAACGCCTTGCCGTACGCATGGCCGGACTCGAACCCGGCCGCGACCAGACGGCGCCAGATGTCCGGCAGCTGATCCACCGTGGCACCGAGCAGGTCGATCCGTTGACCACCGGTGATCTTGGTGTACAGCCCGAAATCCTGGGCCACCTCCGCGATCACCATCAGCTTGGCCAGGGTGATCTCACCACCCGGGATCCGAGGCACGACACTATAAGTACCGTTGCGCTGGATATTGGCCAGGAAGTGGTCGTTCGTATCCTGCAGCGCGGCCTGCTCACCGTCCAGGATGTGCCCGGTCCCCAGCGACGCCAGGATGGACGCGATCGCCGGCTTGCAGATGTCACAACCCCGACCAGCGCCGTAACGCGTGATCAGCTCACTGAACGTCCGAATCCCGGCCGCCCGCACGATTTCGAACAGTTCGGCACGGGACTGGACGAAATGCTCACACAGCGCGGTGGACTGAACGACACCACACGCGGACAGCAGTTGGCGCAACGTCGGCACGCACGAGCCGCACGTGGTGCCGGCTCGCGTGCACGACTTCACGGCCGGAATGGTGTCGGCGCCGCCATGAATCGCTTGCTCGATGGTGGCCCTGGTGACCGCGTTGCACGTGCAGACCTGAGCATCGGCGGGCAGCGCGTCGACCGCGGTCACACCGGTCAGCAGCGCCGCCGGCCCGGCCGGCAGCGCCTGGCCGACAAGGGGCCGCAGGGTGCCGTAGCTGGACGTGTCGCCGACCAGGACACCACCCAGGAGAGTCCGCCCGTCGTCGGAGACCACCAGCTTGCGATAAGAGCCGGCCACCGCGTCGTAGAACACCACGTCGAGGGCGTCCTGTGCAGTGGCGTCACCGAAACTGGCCACGTCGACACCGAGAAGTTTGAGCTTGGTCGCGGTGTCCGCGCCCGGGAATTCCGCCGTACCACCCAGCAATCGGTCCACGACGACGTCAGCCATCGCGTACCCGGGCGCGACCAGACCATGCACCCGACCACCGATACACGCACACTCGCCGACCGCGTACACCGCCGGATCGGCTGTCCGGCAACCATTGTCGACCACCACACCACCACGCGCACCGATCGGCAGCCCCGATTTCCGCGCCAGTTCATCACGTGGTCGCACGCCGGCCGAAAAAACCACCAGGTCCAGATCCAGCTCGATCCCATTGGACAGGACCGCGCACAGCCGGCCGCCGTCCGGTTCGATCCGGGTGGCCGAGGTGCCGGTGTGCACGGTCAGGTCCAACTTCTCCACCAGACGCCGCAGCAGCCCACCGCC
>DATBCR010000729.1:0-10504 GCA_036270375.1 Pseudonocardiaceae bacterium
GTACACCGACGCGATGATCGGCGACGACACGCTCGTGCCGCCGTAGACCTGCCAGCCGGTGGCGCCGAAGGTCTGGAAGACCGCGACACCGGTGTTCGGGTCGGCGACCGCGGACACGTCCGCGTTGGCCCGGTTCGAGCAACCGGTGTTGACGCCGCTCTGGAACGACGGCTGCGCCTCGTCCGACGAGCAGCCGCTGCCGGCACCGTTCCACGCCGTCTCCGACCAGCCGCGGCTGTTGCTCGCAGTGCTCAGCGAGGTGCCGCCGACCGCGGTGACGAACGGGCTGGACGCCGGGTAGGAAATGCCGAAGCCACCGTCACCGGTGGAGGCGGTCACCGCGACACCGGGGTGGTGGTAGAAGCTGGCGTCGTTGGCGGGGTCGCCGCCCTCACCGCCGCCGTAGCTGTTGGAGACGTACTTCGCGCCGAGCGCGACGGCCTCGTTCACCGAGGTGCCCAGGTTCTGGATGGTGGGGCTGGTGGCTTCCACCAACACGATGTGGCAGTTCGGGCAGATCGCCGAGACCATGTCGACGTCGAGGCTGATCTCGCCGGCCCAGCCGGTGTCGGACGCGGGCAGCGGGCTGGCCCCACCGGTCTGGTTGACCTTCTTGAAGCAGCCGTTCGCCGTCGTGCAGGCCGGCAGGCCGAAGTTGGACCGGTAGGTGGCCAGGTCCGACTCGGCGTTCGGGTCGTCCATGGCGTCGACGATGCCGACCGTCTGGCCGGAGCCGCCGCTCGGCAGCTTGTAGGCGCTGATCAGGCTCGACGGGCCGAAGCCCGCGGGCGTGATGTTCGGGCCGGTGAGGAAGTGGTGCACCCCGCTGTCGGTCCGGCGGATGGCGAAGCAGGTGGCCATGCCGGGCGAAACCGCCTGGGAGCAGGAGTGGGTGGTCGTCGGTGTCGTTGTCGCGCTCGCTAACGGTGTGGCCACGGCTGCCGTCGACGCGAACGCCAACGACAGTGTGGCCAGACCCGCGAGCGTCAGCAGCCCTCGCTTGACACTTCGCAAAGTTCCTCCAACGTACTGGAACCATTACCAGCGGGCAGGTCACCCACTGGTGAAATGTGTGTACAGCGCGTGTGAGGTTTGTGGTGTCGCGAACGTGCCACTGGCACAAAAGTGCCGGTAAAGTTCACGTTGCCAGGGGCCGGGGGGTGCGAACAGTTCGGTGGAATGTGTGGAGACGTGTAGAGCAGTGTCGGTTTGGTCGATTGTCGGGATTGTCGGTGCCCGCCGGTACCGTCCTCGGCGATGACCACCGTGATCCAGGCCTACCGGTTCGCCCTGGACCCCACCCCTGGTCAGGACGAGATGCTGCGGTCGCACTGCGGCGCGCAGCGCTACGCGTTTAACTGGGGATTGGGCCTGATCATGGCCAACCTGGGCCAGCGGGAGGCTGAACGCTCCTACGGTGTCGCGGACGCTGACCTGACCCCCTCGGCCAACTGGTCGGCCTACGGCCTGCGCAAGACCTGGAACCAGGCCAAGAGCGAGGTGGCGCCGTGGTGGAGGGAGAACTCCAAGGAGGCGTATGCCTCCGGGCTGGCGAACCTGGCCACCGCCCTAGGTAACTGGAACGCCTCGAAAACCGGGAAACGGAAAGGATCGAAGATCCGGTTCCCGAGATTCAGGGGGAAGCGAGCCGGGCTGTCGTGCCGGTTCACCACGGGCAGCTTCGGACTGGCCGACACCGACCGGCGGCATGTGAAGCTGCCCCGGATCGGTCTGGTGCGCACCCTGGAGTCGACCCGGAAGCTGGCCCGGCATGTCGAACGCGGCACCGCCGGTATCCGCTCGGCGACGGTGTCTCATCAGGGCGGTCGGTGGCACGTGGCGTTCTCGGTGGAGATCACCCGAGCCGATCCTGCCCCTACCCAGCCAGGCTCTGTGGTCGGCGTCGACCTGGGCATCAAGGCACTGGCGGTGCTCTCGACCGGGGAGGTCGTGCCCAATCCAAAGCACCTCGAACTCGCCCGGCGGGAGTTGCGCCGCCTGCAACGTCAAGCGAGCCGCCGCACCGGACCCGACCGACGTACCCGGCAGCAGCCCTCCGGGCGCTGGCGCAGAATCCAGGCGCGGATCGCCCGCCTGCACACGGCGGTGACCAACGCCCGCCGCGACGGCCTGCACAAACTCACCACCCGCCTGGCCGCCGCCCACGGCACGGTCGTGGTGGAAGACCTCCACGTCGCCGGGATGCTCAAGAACCGCCGCCTCAGCCGCCATATCGCCGGGGTCGGGTGGGGTGAGCTGCGGCGGCAACTGGACTACAAAACCCGACGTTATGGCGGGTGCCTAGCGGTAGCCGACCGCTGGTACCCGTCGTCGAAGACTTGCTCGGACTGTCATGCGGTGAAAGCCAAGCTGCGGCTGTCGGAGCGGATGTTCCATTGCGACCAGTGTGGTTTCACGCTGGATCGTGATCTCAACGCTGCCCGGAACCTCGCGGCGTTGGTGTCCTCCCACAGTTGGTGGGGGACAGTAAAGGAGCCCGCTGGAAACCCAGGTAAGACCTACACGGTGTGGGCAGCGGGTACCGCCACGGGAAGACCCACCCGGACAACACCGGCTGGGTCAACGCCGCGCCGCAAGGCGACGGCTCACGACACGCTCATACACGTTTCGTGAACGGTATGGAGCCGCACATGGGTCCCACTCGGATCGCCGACCTCGTCCTGCTCGGGCTCGCCCAGTCCGACGCCAGGACATATCTGGCACTGCTCACCGACGGGGCCACCACGGACGAGGTGGTGGCCAAACTGCTGGACGCGTCGGTGCCGGCCGTCCGCGCGTCGTTCGCCGCGCTCAACGAGGCCGGGCTGGTCAGCCTGGCCGAGGACGGCACGATAGCCACCCCGATGCGCCCCGGCCCCGGCCTCGACATGCTGGTGCGCCGCCGGGAGGCCGAGTTGCGCCAGGCCAGGATCACCGCGGTCGGGGCCTACGAGTCGTTCCTGCGGTCGGCCGGCGGCGAACCGGTCGGCCACCTGATCGAGGTGATCAGCGGGGACGCGGTCAGCGAACGCATCCGGCAGATGGAACGCGGTGTCCGCGAGGAGATCCGCGGTTTCGACTCGCCACCCTACTACACCGACGCCGACGCGAACCAGGTCGAACTGGACAATTTGGCCAGGGGTGTGCGGTATCGCGTCGTGTACGCGACCGCCGCGCTGGAACGCGCCGACTACCTCGCGGACAACGTGCTGCCCGGTGTGCGCGGCGGTGAGGAGGCCCGCACCCTGCCGCACGTGCCAGTGAAGCTGATGCTGTTCGACGACGACTGCGCCGTGGTGTCGCCGTCGTCGGGCGACGGTGGCGCGGACCGGTCCGCGCTGCTGATCCGGCCGTGCAGCCTGTTGTCCGCGATGATCGGGCTGTTCGAGATGTGCTGGCGGGCCGCGCTGCCGTTCGACATCCGGGACCGTCCGACCGGACAGCACCTCCAGCCGCACGAACGCAGGCTGCTCGGTCTGCTGGCCGCCGGCATGGGCGACGACCAGGCCGCTCGTGCGCTCGGTGTCAGCAGGCGGACGCTGTTTCGGTACCTGGAGGGGATGATGGCCCGCACCGGCGCCGCGAACCGGTTCCAGCTGGCGCTGCACGCGGTGCGCAACGGATGGATCTAGATGTCTGGGGTGGATGGTTGGATCCGTTGTGGTGAAAGGTGATGCCGATCCACACGAGGTCCGTGCCGCGGTGGCCGATGTGCTGCCCTGGCTGTCCGGTACGGCCGCGCAACCCGACCGGGTCACCCTCGGCCGCGCGGTCCGGCTGACCCTGCGGGTGCTGCCCGCGGTCGCGCCCGGCCGCAGTGTCGAGGTGCGGGTACCGCCGTTCGCCGCCGTGCAGTGCGTGCCCGGGCCACGGCACACCAGGGGCACACCGCCGAACGTGATCGAGACCGACGCACGGTCCTGGCTGGAACTGGCCACCGGACGGCTGTCCTGGGCGGACGCGCTGGCGCGGCACAGGGTCAGCGCGTCCGGCAGTCGTGCGGACATCTCGGCGCTGCTGCCGGTCGTTTTGATGTGACACTGCTGTGACCGCTGTTGGAGTATCACTGCGCCGTTCGGCGCACCACGAGCGGTTGACCGGCCGTGACGCCGGACGTACCACGCATGGCACCTACACTGGAGGTGGCCCGCCTGGCGTGGAGAGGGAGTTCTTCGGTGGTCACTGACCAGCAATCCGTACGCCACATGGAAAATCCCGACCCGACCGAACCCGCGACCGAACCCGTTACGCAGCCCGACGCCGAGCCACGCGAGGAATGTGGTGTGTTCGGTGTGTGGGCGCCGGGGGAGGAAGTGGCCAAACTCACCTTCTACGGTCTGTATGCCTTGCAGCACAGGGGCCAGGAGGCGGCCGGCATCTCGGTCGCGGACGGCAGACAGATCGTGGTGTTCAAGGATCTCGGCCTGGTCAGCCAGGTGTTCGACGAGCAGGTGCTGCAGTCGCTGCGCGGCCACGTCGCCGTCGGCCACTGCCGTTACTCCACCACCGGCTCCGGCACCTGGGAGAACGCCCAGCCGACGTTCCGAAACACGGCCACCGGCAGCGGGCTTTCGCTTGGCCACAACGGCAATCTGGTGAACACGGCGGAATTGCTCGACCGGGCGAGGGCGTTGGGCGCGTACACCGGCCAGCGCGGCCGGCCGAACGGCGTGCCGGCGCGCAGCGGACGTGTCCCCGGCGGCGCGAATCCCGGTCCTGTACGCGCGACCACCGACTCCGATCTGATCTGCGGCCTGCTCGCGGCCGCGGCCGCCGACACCGGGATCGAGCAGGCCGCGCTGACACTGCTGCCGACCCTGCGCGGCGCGTTCTGTCTGGTGTTCGCGGACGAGTCGACGCTGTACGCGGCCCGCGATCCGCAGGGCGTGCATCCACTCGTGCTCGGGCGGCTGGAACGCGGTTGGGTGGTGGCGAGTGAGACCGCCGCGCTGGACATCGTCGGCGCGTCGTTCGTCCGCGAGGTCGAGCCGGGCGAACTGCTCGCCATCGACGCCGACGGGCTGCGGTCGGCCCGCTTCGCGACGCCGGAACCCAAGGGCTGCCTGTTCGAGTACGTCTACCTCGCCCGCCCGGACACCAGTATCTCCGGGCGTTCCGTGCACGCGGCGCGGGTGGAGATCGGTCGGCGGCTCGCCGCGCAGCACCCGGTGGAGGCGGATCTCGTGATCCCGGTGCCGGAGTCGGGCACGCCGGCCGCGATCGGCTACGCGCAGGCCGCCGGCATCCCGTACGGGTCGGGTCTCGTCAAGAACGCCTACGTCGGGCGAACGTTCATCCAGCCGTCGCAGACCATTCGGCAGCTCGGCATCCGGCTCAAGCTCAACCCGCTGCGGGACGTGATCCGAGGCAAGCGGCTGGTCGTCGTGGACGACTCGATCGTGCGCGGCAACACCCAGCGTGCCCTCGTGCGGATGCTGCGCGAGGCGGGCGCGGTCGAGGTGCACATCCGGATCGCGTCGCCGCCGGTGCGCTGGCCCTGCTTCTACGGCATCGACTTCGCCTCCCGCGCCGAGCTGATCGCCAACGGCCTTGACGTGGACGGCGTGCGCCGCTCGATCGGCGCGGACACCCTTGGCTACGTGTCGCTTGACGGCCTGATCGCGGCCAGCGAACAGCCGAGATCCCGGCTCTGCTCGGCCTGTTTCGACGGCGTGTACCCGATCGCGCTGCCGGACGACGCGCTGATCGGCAAGCACCTGCTTGAGGACCTCGCGTCAGCCGGCCTCGGCATGGATCCGGGCGCGGTTGGCGTCGGCTCGGCCGGGGTATCCGGCGGATACGGTGCCGAGGAGGCCGTGCGCCGGCCGTAGCCCCGAGCCCGCCGCCTCCCTGAGCCGCTCTTTCGCGACCCAGCCAGCTCCCGCGACCCCACATCGGAGATTCCCGCGTGATGACGCAATCGGACCGCCACAACGCCAGCTACGCGGCGGCGGGGGTGGACATCGCAGCAGGTGAGGAGGCGGTCGAGCAGCTCAAGCCGTACGCGGCCAAGGCCACCCGGCCGGAGGTGCTCGGCGGGATCGGCGGTTTCGCCGGGCTGTTCGAACTGAAGCTGGACCGCTGGACCGAGCCGGTGCTCGCGTCGTCCACCGACGGCGTCGGCACCAAACTGGCCGTGGCGCGGGCACTGGACGTGCACGACACGGTGGGCATCGACCTGGTCGCGATGGTGGTCGACGACCTCGTGGTGTGCGGTGCGGAACCGTTGTTCCTGCAGGACTACATCGCGGTCGGCAAGGTCGTGCCGGGGCGGATCGCCCAGCTCGTCAAGGGCATCGCGGACGGTTGCGTGCGGGCCGGCTGCGCGCTGCTCGGCGGTGAGACGGCCGAACACCCGGGCATGATGGCGGTCGGCGACTACGACATGTCCGCGACCGGCGTCGGTGTCGTGGAAGCCAGCAAGCTGCTCGGCCCGGACCGAGTCCGGCCGGGTGACGTGGTGATCGCGATGGGCTCGACCGGCCTGCACTCCAACGGCTACTCGCTGGCCCGGCACGTGCTGCTGGACCTGGCGAAACTGCCGCTGTCCGGGCACGTCGAGGAGTTCGGCCGCAGTCTCGGCGAGGACCTGCTCGAACCGACCCGGATCTACGCCAAGGACTGCCTCGCGCTGGTCGCTGAGACCGACGTCCGCACGTTCGCCCACATCACCGGCGGCGGCCTGGCCGCGAACCTGGCCCGGGTGCTGCCGGCGGACCTGACCGGCGTGCTGGACCGGCGGAGCTGGAACCCGGACCCGGTGTTCGCGATGATCGCGCAGCGCGGCCGGATCGACCGGGGTGACATGGAGCAGACGTTCAACATGGGTGTCGGGATGGTCGCGGTGATCGCCGCCGAGGACTCCGACCGCGCGCTTGCCATGCTGACGGCCCGGCATGTGCCGGCGTGGATACTCGGGGAAGTCAAGCGCACCAAGGATCTCGCCGGTGACCTTGCGGACATGGACGCGCGCGTCCTGCTGCACGGTAACCACCCGCGTTTCTGATCTTTGATTAGTTTCTGATCTTTGATTTGGGAGGCCGGTATGGCGGTGGCCGGCCTGCGTCCGAGATCGCGTCAGGTGCGGCTGGTCGTCATTCTCGGGTCGCTGTCCGCGTTCGGGCCGCTGTCCATCGACATGTACCTGCCGGCGTTCCCGGCCATCTCGGCCGGTCTGCATGCCGGCCCGTCCGCCGTCCAGCTCACGCTGACGACGTGCTTGATCGGGTTGTCGTTCGGGCAGTTGATCGCGGGGCCGGTGTCAGACACGCTCGGCCGGCGTCGTCCGCTGCTGGTCGGTATCGCCGTTTACACCGTGCTGTCGGCCGCTTGTGTTGTGGCGCCGTCGGTCTACGCGTTGGTCGGGCTGCGGTTCCTGCAGGGGCTCGGCGGTGCGGCCGGGTTGGTGATCGCCACCGCGGCCGTGCGGGACCGGTACTCCGGTGTCGCGATGTCGAAGTTCCTGTCCACGCTGATGCTGGTCAACGGGCTGGCGCCGATCCTGGCGCCGGTGGTCGGTGGGCAGCTGCTGCGGGTGGTGTCCTGGCGTGGCGTGTTCGTCGTGCTCACCGCGGTCGGCGCGCTGCTGCTGGTGGCGTGTCTGGTGTGGTTCGACGAGTCGCTGCCGGCGGATCGGCGTCGGCCGGGCGGTCTCGGTGACACGCTGCGCTCGTTCGGGCGGCTGCTGGCGGACCGTTCGTTCACCGGCTACGCGGTCGCGGGCGGGCTGGCGTTCGCCGCGATGTTCGCGTACATCTCGGGTTCGTCGTTCGTGCTGCAGGACATCTTCCGGTTGAGCCCGCAGGCGTTCGGCATCGTGTTCGGTGTCAACGCGTTGGGCATCATGGCGGTCGGCCAGCTCAACCGGTTGCTGGTCAGTCGGTTCGCGCCGCGCCGGGTGCTGGCTTTGGGTCTGTGCGTGTCGTTGGCCGGTGGGTTGTTGTTGCTGCTCGGGGTGGTGTTCGGGTGGGGGTTGCCGGCGATCCTGCCCGGGTTGTTCGGGGTGGTGGCCAGCCTCGGCGTGATCATGCCGAACACCAGGGCGTTGGCCATGGCCGCGTATCCGGACCTGGCCGGGACCGCGTCGGCGTTGCTCGGAGTGTTGCTGTTCGCGATCGGGGCGTTGGTGGCGCCGCTGGTCGGTGTCGACGGGACGGCGTCCGCGCTGCCGATGGCCTTGGTGATCGCGGCCCTGGGCGTCGGTGCGTTGTTGGTGTTCGTGACGGCGACGCAGGGGTAGCCGGCAAATCGGTCTGTCTGTGTCACATGGACAGTCGGATCCGGCTACCTTTTCCAGACAACTCACCACCCGGAACGGTCAAGGGGAATCGTGGACCCGAACGAGCTGATGTCGTCGTACGTGCAGGAGGTCGAGGCCCTCGCGGCGAAGGCCGAGACGGCCAAGAAGCAGCTCAAGCAGCTCACCGGCGCCCTGGCCAGCGGTGACGGTGCGGTGTCCCTCACGGTCAACGCGGCCGGTGCGCTGCAGAGCCTGACGTTCGGGCCGCGCGCGGATGACATGCCGAAGGCGGTGCTCGCGTCGCTGATCCTGTCGACCGCCCGCCGGGCGCAGATCAACGCGGCCCAGCAGGTCACATCGATCCTAGCGCCGCTGGTCGGCGAGGACAGCGACGCGATGCGGTTCGTTCAAGAACAAATTCCCGTTCCCTCGGAACCGGACGACGTGCCGCTGACGTCCGACCCTCGGTTGTCGCGCTCCCACCCGACCGACGACTACGGCGCGACCCCGGTGACGAGGGCGGAGGACTGGTGATGGCACCTGGTTTCAAGGTCGAGCACGCGTCGCTCGACCAGCACGGGCAGGACATCCAGACCATCATGGACCAGATCTCATCGGCTGCGAGGGACGCCGGTTCGCTGTGGGATCCCAAGGCTTTCGGCATCATCGGTGAGAGTTGGGCCGGGGTCCTGAGCATCTGGACCGATGCCGCGGACAAGGCCATCAAGACGGCGGTCGCGGCTGGTCACGCGGTCTCCGACAATGTCGGGTCGGTCAACCAGAACTACAAGAACACCGAGTCGACCATCACGAGCAGCATGACCGAATGAAGGCCCCCACCAGCTTCGCCAACGCGAGCACGGATCTCGAAGGCGCGGGCCTGTTCTCGGACGCCGCGTCCACACTGTCCGACGCCACGACCGCGAAGGGTTGGGCGGACGGCGCCGTTGAGATGGATCTGGTCGGCGACCGGATGGACGCGATCGGTGTCGCGATGGACCCGTTCGGCAGTCTCGTGGGTGCTGGCATCGGTTGGCTGATCGAGCACATCGGGTTTCTGAAGCAGCCGCTGGACTATCTGGCCGGTGATCCCGAGGAGATTACGGCGAAGCAGCAGACGTGGGAGAACATCGCCAAGGCGTTGAACGACGCGGCCGCGCGGTACAAGCAGTCGGCCGACACGATGAAGTCCGCCAACGAGGGCTCGGCGGTCAACGGTGTGCATGCGACAGCCACGAACTTCTCCCAGGTGCTGACTGGTGCAGCGGGCCACGCGAGCAATGCGGCCGAGGCGATGAAGGTGGCCGGTGTCGTCGTTGGCACGACTCGTGGCGTGATTCGGGACTCGTTGTCCCAGTTCGCTGGTGATGCCATCGTGAAGTGGGTCGCGGCGACGGCGGCCGCGTTCTTCACGTTCGGTGCGACCGAGGCCGCGTTCGTCGCTGATGAGGTGCTGGAAGGGACGTCGCTCGCGTTGCAGGATGCGAGCAAGGTGTCCAAAGTGGTCCAGTTTCTTGAGAAGCTGAATGGCGGTGCGAAGGATTCGTCGTCGGCGCTGGAGAAGGCGCGATCAACCGGGCACGTGCCGAAGTCAAGCCGCACAAGGGTCTCAGCGAACAGCACCGCCAGTTGGAAGCCGAACACAAGAGCCTCAAGCAAGAGGACACTCGGTTGGCTAACGAGCAGCAGGCTCTGGAGCAACGCCACGGGGACCTGAACACGAACGCGGCCGATATCAACGCGAACGCCGAACACCTGCGTCAAGAACAGACAAAGATCAGTGGTGAACACGGTGACAGTTGGCTCAATCAGCACAGCCTGATGAATGAGCAGAAGTTCGACGGCGCAATCGGCTCCCATGCCCGACAATTCGGCGAGCGATTCAGCGATGATAGCCCGGGCATGCACAAACTGGACACATATCAGCCGAAGGATGCGTTGAACCCGGGGAACTGGAAGCCGTCCAACCTGTTGCACCATGGTATTCCTGGCGTCCCGAAGCCGACGGTCGGAGACTCGGCCGGAATCGCTAAGGAAGCCGCTCGCCAGGCCCTCAGCGATCAGCCTGCCCGCGAAGACAAGATCAGCGCCGAATACCAGGACCAGCAGGGTCCGGTGTGGCCAGCCGGTGAGCGGTAGTTGCCCGGGCATCGTCCAGTACCAACAGGTCGGGCCTGTCGGTAGGGTTGAGGTACTGCGTTTGGGCTTGGTGGCAGCAGCGCCCCGTTCCCTCAATTGTCGCGATGGTCGGTGGTGGCTTGTCAA
>DATBCR010000730.1:0-6310 GCA_036270375.1 Pseudonocardiaceae bacterium
TGGGGATCGATCCGATCGGGCTGGCTGCCCGGACTGGTGTCGAGCCGGATCTGGCCGGGGCCGCCGCGCTGGTTGCCCGGTATGCCGCTGGTTATCCCGGGTTGCGTTGTGTTGTCGTCGATGCGTTGCCGTATCACCAGGCCGGCGGTTCGGATGCCGAGGAGTTGGGGTGTGCGGTCGCGGCCGGGGTGGCGTATCTGCGGGCGTTGACCGACGCCGGGCTGGACGTGGATGCGGCGGCCGGGCAGTTGGAGTTTCGGTACGCCGTGACCGCCGACCAGTTCCTCGGGATCGCCAAGTTGCGGGCGGCTCGGCGGTTGTGGGCGCGGGTGACGGAGGTCAGCGGGGCTCGGTCGGCGGCGCAGCGGCAGCATGCGGTGACCTCGCCCGCGATGATGACCCGGCGTGATCCGTGGGTGAACCTGTTGCGTACCACCGTTGCCTGCTTCGCGGCCGGGATCGGTGGTGCGGATGCCGTGACCGTCGCGCCGTTCGACGCGGCCATCGGGCTGCCGACCGCGTTCACCCGGCGGATCGCGCGCAACACACAGTCGATCCTGCTGGAGGAGTCGCGGCTGGCCGTGGTGATCGATCCGGCGGGCGGGTCGTGGTACGTCGAGTCGTTGACGGATGCGTTGGCGCACAAGGCATGGGCGGTGTTCACCGAGCTGGAACGGGCCGGCGGGATCGTCGCTGCCCTCGCATCCGGCGAGCTGGCCGAGCGGCTGGCCGGGACGTGGGCAAGACGGTCGGCGAACCTGGCGACCCGGGTCGACGCGATCACCGGCGTGAGCGAGTACCCGAACCTGGCCGAAACTCCGGTGATCCGAGAGCCGCTGCCCGACGAACCACGTGGCGGCCTGCCGCGCGTGCGCTATGCCGCCGCGTACGAAGAGTTCCGGGACCGCACGCACGCCCCGACAGTTTTCCTGGCCACGCTCGGCCCGGTCGCCGCCCACTCCGCGCGAGCCGGTTTCGCCGCGAACCTGTTGCAGGCAGGTGGCATCGACACACCCACAGGCAGCCCGGACGCGTTCACCGGTACCAGCGTCGTCTGCCTGTGCGGCACGGACACCGCATATGCGGCGGAGGCAACCGAGGTGATCACACGGCTCAAACAGGCCGGTGCGACAACGGTTCTGCTCGCCGGACCACCGAACGACGCGTATCCCGTCGATCTGTTCCTGTATCGCGGATGTGACGTGCTGGCCGCATTGAGCACCGTCTGGGAGGTGGCACGGTGAGCATCCCCGACTTCACCGACATCGAACTCGGCGAGCCGCCGGACGCCAGCGAGACCGCATGGCAGGAAGCCGTGCACGAACGCACCGGCAAGGGTGTCGACGCGCTGGCCTGGGAAACGCCGGAATCCATTGCCATCAAACCGGTCTACACCGCGCACGACACGCAGGACCTGGACTTCCTCGACACCTATCCTGGCCTGCCGCCGTACCTGCGCGGCCCCTACCCGACGATGTACGTCAACCAGCCGTGGACCGTCCGCCAGTACGCCGGTTTCTCCACCGCCGAGGAGTCCAACGCCTTCTACCGACGCAACCTGGCCGGCGGCCAGAAGGGCCTCTCGGTCGCGTTCGACCTGGCGACGCACCGTGGCTACGACTCCGACCACCCAAGGGTGGCCGGCGACGTCGGCATGGCTGGCGTAGCGATCGACTCGATTTACGATATGCGCCAACTGTTCGACGGCATTCCGCTGGACAAGATGAGCGTGTCGATGACCATGAACGGCGCTGTTCTGCCCGTCATGGCGCTGTACGTGGTGGCGGCCGAGGAGCAGGGCGTGGCGCCGGAGCAGTTGGCCGGGACCATCCAGAACGACATCCTCAAAGAGTTCATGGTCCGCAACACCTATATCTATCCGCCACAGCCTTCGATGCGCATCATCTCGGACATTTTCGCTTACACGTCAACGAAAATGCCGAAGTTCAACTCGATCTCCATCTCCGGTTACCACATGCAGGAAGCCGGCGCCACCGCCGATCTGGAACTGGCGTACACGCTGGCGGACGGCGTGGAGTACCTGCGGGCGGGAGTCGGCACCGGACTCTCTGTCGACACGTTCGCGCCGAGGTTGTCGTTCTTCTGGGCGATCGGGATGAACTTCTTCATGGAGGTCGCGAAACTCCGTGCGGCGCGACTGTTGTGGGCGAAGCTGGTGAAACAATTCCAGCCCAGCAACGACAAGTCGCTGTCGCTGCGCACGCACTGCCAGACGTCCGGCTGGTCGCTGACCGCCCAGGACGTCTACAACAACGTGATCCGCACGTGTATCGAGGCGATGGCGGCCACGCAGGGGCTCACGCAGTCGTTGCACACCAACGCGTTGGACGAAGCGCTTGCTCTGCCGACCGACTTCTCCGCGCGTATCGCCCGTAACACGCAGTTGTTGCTACAGCTGGAATCCGGCACCACGCGGGTCATCGATCCGTGGGGTGGCAGCAGTTTCGTCGAGCGGCTGACGTACGACCTGGCCCGGCGGGCGTGGGGTCACATCGCGGAGGTCGAGGCGGCCGGCGGGATGGCGAAGGCGATCGACGCCGGCATTCCCAAGCTGCGCATCGAGGAGGCCGCCGCCCGCACGCAGGCCAGGATCGACTCCGGGCGGCAGCCGGTGATCGGCGTGAACAAGTACCGGGTGGAGACCGACGAGCAGGTTGACGTGCGCAAGGTGGACAACGCCGAGGTGCGCGCGCAGCAGATCGAGAAGCTGCGCCGGCTGCGGGCCGAGCGTGATCCGGCCGCCGTCAACTTGGCGTTGGCCGAGTTGACCGCGGCCGCGTCCGATACCTCGCGCAATCTGCTCGCGCTGGCCATCGACGCTGCCAGGGCCAAGGCGACCGTCGGTGAGATCTCGACGGCGCTGGAACGGGCGTGGGGCCGGCACGCCGGTCAGATCCGTACCATTTCCGGCGTGTACCGGCATGAGGTCGGCTCGGCGCCGAACGTCGAGACAGCGCGTGCCCTGGTCTCTGCCTTCGCGTCGGACGAGGGGCGGCAGCCGCGCATCCTGGTCGCCAAGATGGGCCAGGACGGGCACGACCGCGGGCAGAAGGTGATCGCGACCGCGTTCGCGGACCTCGGGTTCGACGTCGACGTGGGTCCGCTGTTCCAGACGCCGGGTGAGGTGGCGCGGCAGGCGGTCGAGGCGGACGTGCACATCGTCGGCGTGAACTCCCTGGCTGCTGGGCACCTCACGCTGGTGCCGGCGCTGCGGGCCGAACTGGCGGCGCTCGGGCGGCCGGACATCATGATCGTGGTCGGCGGGGTGATCCCGGCGCAGGACTTCGACGCGTTGCGGGAGGCGGGTGCGTCGGCGATCTTCCCGCCGGGCACGGTGATCGCGGACGCGGCCGTGGACCTGTTGCGCGAGTTGGCCGCCCGGCACGGCCGGTAGTGGCGCGGAAGCTGGATGTCGGCGAGTACGCCGACGGGGTGCGGGCCGGTGACCTGGCGGTGCTGGCCAGGGCGATCACGCTGGTCGAGTCGACCCGGCCGGACCACCACGTGTTGGCGCAGGAACTGCTCGTCGAGCTGCTGCCGTCGGCCGGTGGCGCGCACCGGATCGGGATCACTGGGGTGCCCGGTGTCGGCAAGTCGACGTTCATCGATGCCTTCGGCACGCTGCTGACTCAGGACGGGTCGCGGGTCGCGGTGCTGGCCGTCGATCCGTCGTCGAACCGGACCGGCGGGAGCATCCTCGGCGACAAGACCCGGATGGCGCGGCTGGCGGTCGACCCTTCGGCCTTCATCCGGCCGTCACCCACGTCGGGGACGCTCGGTGGGGTGGCCAGGGCGACCCGGGAGACGATCGTGCTGCTGGAGGCCGCCGGGTACGACATCGTGCTGGTGGAGACCGTCGGCGTCGGGCAGTCCGAGGTGGCTGTGGCGAACATGGTCGACTGTTTCATGTACCTCGGGCTGGCGCGCACCGGGGATGCGTTGCAGGGCATCAAGAAGGGCGTGTTGGAGCTGGCGGACGTGATCGCTGTGAACAAGGCGGACGGCGACCACGAGCGCGAGGCCAAGTCGGCGGCCCGCGAGCTGGCGGGGGCGCTGCGGCTGCTCCGTGTGCCCGACGCGCCGTGGACCACGCCGGTGCTGACCTGTAGCGGGCTGACCGGAGTCGGGCTGGCCGACGTGCGGAAGCGGATCGGCGAGCATCGGGCCGTCATGCGGGAGGTCGGCGAGTTCGATGCGAAGCGCAGCCGGCAGCAGGTCGACTGGACGTGGACCATGGTCCGGGCGGAGCTGTTGGGCCGGCTGCACGGTGATCCGGCCGTTCGGGCGCTCGTGCCGGAGGTGGAACGGCAGGTCAGGGCCGGGGAGCTGACCGCGACGCTGGCCGCCGAGCGGATTCTGGCCGCGTTCCACGATGGTGGTGCTCGGTCCGGTGACGGCCTGGTTGATCTTGGCTGATCGGGTGACGATTGTCGGATCGGTCACTGATCTGTCCACCGATTGGGGCTCACTGCCTTCGGTGGCGGAGGTGCACACTCGGTAACGTGGAGATGCGGTCTCTGTGGGGTGGCCGCGCGCCGAGGAGGGCTTGCGATGCGAATGACCATCCGAGTGATGCTCGGTGTCGTGACGGTCACGCTGGGCACGCTGCTGATGCTCGGGATCGCGACCGGCCCGGCCACCGCTGCGCCCACCCGCCCGCTCGTCGCACACGTCAGCGTGATCCACACCGCGGCGGCCCCCGTGACCACCGCGCCGGCCGCACCGACCGGCGGCACCAACTACAACCAGGCACAACAGACCGCCAACGCCGCCGTGGTCCGGCGGAAGGTGATCATGGCGATCATTTGCATCGTACTGCTGGTGATCGTCTATTTCGGTCACAAGGCCAAGTACAAGCACATCCTGCGGCTGAAGAATCTACAGAACGCGAAGACCTGATCGTCTTTTTTGCGCCTGTTTGACCGGTTCACTTCTTCAGTCAGGCTGAATATTCCGCGCCGCTCACCGCAGCAAGCGTACCGGCGGTCGGCTGGCCCTGCGTCTGGTCAAATCATGTATGGGGCTTGCGAGAGGATGGCCGCACAGGGAGACCGGTGTGGTCACCTGCCCCCGTGGCTGTGCCGCTGGATTGTCGGGTTCGATGCTGTCGTCATCGGACTGGCACACGTGCGTCGCACCTGGTGGTGGCGGATGTTCCCCGCCGGGAGTTTCGAGCGAGGAGGACAGGCGTGACTGTGGTGGACTCGCGCCCTGACCTGCCGGACGGAGTTGGTGCGGTCGGTGCGGTTGGTGCTGGCCTCGATGTCACAACCGATGTCACAACCGGCGTCCGGGAAGGGCGGCACGCTGTGCTGCTCACCGATGACGGGGTCAGGATGTCCGGTGTGGACGACCTCGGCGCCGGGCGCGGACCGTCCTGGTTGGACGGGTGGCTGGCGGCGAACATCGGCGACCTGGTCGCGTGGCGGCGGCATCTGCACGCACACCCGGAACTGTCCCGACAGGAGTTCGGCACCACGGATCTGGTCGCAGGGCTGCTGCGGTCGGTCGGGTTGCGGCCGTGGATACTGCCCGGGGGTACCGGCCTGATCTGCGATGTCGGCGTCGGTGACACGTGTGTCGCGCTGCGTGCCGATCTGGACGCGCTGCCGCTGGACGAGATGACGGATTTGCCGTTCCGGTCCACCGTGGACGGCGTCTGCCATGCATGCGGCCACGATGTGCATACAACGGCACTTCTCGGTGCCGCGCTGGCGATGGCGGCGGCACGGGATCTGCCGGGTCGGGTGCGGTTCATCTTCCAGCCGGCCGAGGAGACGATGCCGGGTGGTGCGCTGGACGTCATCGCCGCCGGCGGGCTGGATGGGGTCGATCGGATCTTCGGCCTGCACTGTGATCCGCGACTTGAGGTCGGTCTGGTCGGTACCCGGGTTGGCCCGATCACGGCTGCGGCTGATCTTCTTGAGCTGCGCCTGACTTCGCCGGGTGGACACACGTCCCGGCCGCATCTGACGGCAGATCTGGTGCACGCGCTCGGCACGGTCATCACCGGCCTGCCGACGCTGCTGTCGCGCCGGGTCGACCCACGGTCCGGCACGGTGCTGGTGTGGGGGGCGGTGCACGCGGGCGAGGCGGCGAACGCGGTGCCACAGGACGGCGTGCTGCGGGGGACGTTGCGCACGGGAGACCGGGACACGTGGGCCGAGTTGGCGCCACTGGTGGCCGGCCTCGTCGAGTCCCTGCTGGTGCCGACGGGTGTCGGGTTCGACCTGCAGCACCGCCGTGGCGTGCCGGTGGTGATGAACGAGGAGGAGAGCACCGAGATCCT
>DATBCR010000731.1:0-4541 GCA_036270375.1 Pseudonocardiaceae bacterium
CATAGAACGCGGCAAGCGCTTGCGGATCCGGGCAGTCCAGCACGACCGCACCCCGCCGAACAACGCTGGTCATGGTTCTCCCTAACTTCTGTATCGGCTTCACTGGTTACTAACCGGCGAAAACTTTATGGTGGTTGGCCAGCGCTGGCAAGGACGTATTCCCTACAGTGGAGGAGTGACTGGTCTGGTGGCTGGCGCGCGGGTCGACCCGGAGATCGGATGGGACGAGCACCCGGGCGCGCACGACCACGACGTGGAACTGGTACTGGCCTTCCTCAACACGACCGACGTGCAGCAGGACACCGACGTGCTGGACGATCCGGTGCGCTGGCGGGACTGGGTGTCCGGTCAGGGACTCGATCCGCCCCTGCCGGCCCCACCGAGCCCGACCGAACGGATCCGGGCGGTGCGGGACGCGCTGCGGGCCGCGGTGGCCGACGGGCGGGACCCGTCCCGGGGTGACGCCGGGCAGGGTGCCGGCGGACACGTCCGGGTGGCTCTGCTGCGCGGAGTGCCGATCCTGGTCGCCGACGATCCGCTCGGCGCCGTGCTGGCCGCGTGCGCGCGACTGGCCGTGCTCGGCGACTGGGACCGGGTGAAGATCTGCCCAGCCGACGACTGCCGGTGGGCGTTCTTCGACCACTCCCGCAACCGATCGCGGACGTGGTGCTCGATGCGGGTCTGCGGCAACCGCACCAAGGCCCGCAACTGGCGCGAGCGCACCCGCCTCCGGCCGACCTGAGTCGCCACTGCGGCAACCCGGTCGGCCGGGACCGGCGCTGAACGGTGCTCAGGCCGTCAGCGCCGATTTGGCCTGCCACTGTGCCCAGGTGAGCGTCCAGTCGTAGAAGTCGCCGTCGGACGGCCCGAGCGGCACGGCCGAACCGGTCACCTCGACCGGGTCGCCGACCAGGATGGTGTTGTAGTACGCGATCGCGTTGGCGTCGGACAGGTTCACGCAGCCGTGCGACACGTTCACCTTGCCCTGCTGGCCAACCGACCACGGCGCGGCGTGGATGAACTCGCCGTTGTTGGAGATCCGGACCGCCCAGTGCACCTCGACGTTGGTGTAGTGGTACGTCGGGTTGGACATGAAGACGGTCGGGCTGCGGCCCATCACCACGTGGGTGCCGGAGTGGGTGTTGCGGCCGGGGTCGGAGTCCAGCCCGTAGCTGGCCGGGAAGTCCGCGGACTGCACGCCGTTGGTGATCACGACCATCCGGTGCGTCTGCGTGTTCGCCTGCACCACCTGGGAACGGCCGATGGTGAAGGCCGCCGACACGTCCGCCTTGCCGTAGACACCGGGCGCGAACGCCACCCCGTACAGGTTGGCGTGCACCGAAACCTGCGTGCCCGGCTGGTAGTAGCCCGCCGGCCGCCAGTGCACGGTCTGGCTGTCCAGCCACGCCCACGCGCCGGTGGTCGGCACGGATGTGGTCACGGACAACGCGTTCTGCACGGCGGCCTGGTCGGTCACCGGGGCGCTGAACGTCAGTGCGACCGGGATGGCGATGCCGTACGTCTGGCCGTCGCCGACGTTGAGCCGGCCGCTGATCTGCCGGGCCGGGGTGACCGTGCTGAACGAGCCCGCGATCGGCACCGCCTTGCCGTCCGCGCCGACCGCGGAGCCGGACCACGTGTACGACTTGCCGTAGCCGAGCACTTCGCCGGCGGTCCAGGTGCGCTTGTCGGGGGACAGCTTCCCGTTCACCACGGTGCCGGCCGAGGTGGTCAGCGCGACCGACGAGATCACGCCGTCGGCGACCGACGCCGAGACGATCCCGCTCGGGCTGGCGTCCTGCGAGCCGGACGCCGGCTGGGTGGTGACCGATGCCGCCAGGACGGCGGGTTTCAAGGGCTGCGCGTGGGCCGGGGCCGGGTGGGTGCCGGCGCTCGTGGTGGCGCCGCTGGCGGATGTGCACGCCGTGAGCACGGAGCCCACGAGCGCGCCGCCGAGCAGTGTCGCGGTCAGCCACTTCGCCGATCGAGTCCGTCCACGCCGGTCGCTGTGCATCGTTCACCCTCCCGGTTTTCATTTGTTTAACGACCTTGTGACCACCATCACGTCACGGTCCGCGTTCGGTCCGTTTCCGCGAGCGAGATCGACGTGCACAGGGTATCGGGCCAAGACGGTCACCGGGACCCCATTGGATGGCTACCGAACGTCGATATTGACGGCCATGTCCACGGTCAACCGGTATGGGGCAAGGGGGCGAGATGGTAGTGCGAGGGCAACCAACCGACTACGCTAAGGCGACAGGCCGTGGTTCTTCGTGTTCGTGGTCTCACGCTCGCGGAACGATGTGCGGGCGTTCTGTCTTCTCGGCGGAGAGCGTGGAACGGCCCGGGAACGGCCGGGGACTGCACGGTGCAGTCCCAAGCTGATCCTGCGAGGAGGCAGGCGTGGCAGAGGGCACCGTCAAGTGGTTCAGCGCTGAGAAGGGTTACGGCTTCATCCAGCGTGAAGACGGCGGAGCGGATGTGTTCGTGCACTACTCCGAGATCGAGGGTTCGGGCTACCGCAGCCTTGAGGAGAACCAGAAGGTGGAGTTCGAGGTCGGCCAGGGCACCAAGGGGCCGCAGGCCCAGAAGGTGCGCCCGTTACCGTAGAACGGGTTCCAGACTCGGCGGGCCCCACTCGATCATCGAGTGGGGCCCGTTCCGCTTTGTCGGGGGTTTTCGTTATTTGTCGGGATTAGCTGTTTGTCGGGATTTACTGATTCTCGGGGTTTCGCTGTGGGGTTTCGGATTTCGGGACGGGGTTTTCGGGAATTCGCTAGTCGGGCCAGGCCGGGGTGTCCCGGTAGGCGCCGACGGCCGCACCGACGCGGGCGGCGCGCTGCTCGGCTTCCCAGCCGAGGCGCTGCATCACCCACTCCTGGGCCAGGGCCTGCGGGGAGGTGCCGGTGGCGGCGGCCAGCTCACGCAGTTGCTCGTTCGCGGTGAGCTGCAGTCGCAGTTGGTAGACCTGAGCGTTGCCGAACCGGCGACCCGTGCCGGTGGTCTCGACGTCGCTCTCAGGAGCCAGTGCCGCGAGGTAGTCCTCAAGTTCACGGCCGGGTGCCTGCGGATCATCTTCGAGCTGGACGGGGCGGTGTCTACCGGTCTTCGTCCGTCCAAGAGGTGGCATCTGCACGGCGACACGATAACGGTTCGATTGCGGGCTTGCGCCCGGGGTGTGTTCTGTCCCACTCCCGCGTGTCGAAACCACGGTGTGCCACTCGTGCCACCGCCACACATGGAGAGCCCCCGCGCCAGGGGGAGGAACGCGGGGGCTGGAGGGGATCTCCACAGGCGCTGACCGGGGGTGTGTCAGCAATCGAATTGTGACACGCAATCATGGCGACACGCGAGTGGTTGAGCGCGGAAATTTCTTGTCAACATTCATCGGCAGTTGGCTCGATCGTGACCGACCCGGTGGATCTAGGCTCTTGCGGCCGCCTGGAACCGCCGCAGCCGCAGGCTGTTGCCGACCACGAAGACGCTGGAGAACGCCATCGCGGCGCCCCCGATCATCGGGTTGAGCAGACCGGCGGCGGCCAGCGGCAGCGCGGCGAGGTTGTAGGCGAAGGCCCAGAACAGGTTCTGTTTGATCGTGCGAAGCGTGCGGCGGGACAGCCGGATCGCGTCCACCGCGGCCCACAGGTCACCGCGCACCAGGGTGAGGCCGCCGGCCTCGATCGCGGCGTCCGTGCCGGTGCCCATGGCCAGCCCGAGATCGGCGGCGACCAGCGCGGGGGCGTCGTTCACGCCGTCACCGATCATCGCGACGGTCCGGCCCTCTTGTCGCAGCTCGTGCACGGCCGCGACCTTGTCCGCCGGCAGCACCCCGGCGCGTACGTCGTCCGCCGCGATGCCGACCGTTCTCGCTACCGTCGCCGCCACGGCCGGGTTGTCGCCGGTGAGCAGGAATGGGCGTAGGCCGAGGTCCTTCAGCGCGGCCACGGCGGCGGCACTGGTCGGCTTCACGGTGTCGGCGACCACGAGCAGGCCGCGCACGACGCCCTGCCATGCGACGGCCACCACGGTCAGTCCGGCTGACTCGGCCTGGTCTGCTTTTGCGGCAAGGGATCCCGGCAGCGCCATGGACCGCTCGGCGAGCAGCCTCGACCGTCCGATCACCACCGGCACGTCCAGCACCACACCGGTCGCGCCGAGCCCCGGCACGTTCGCGAAGTCGACGACCGCCGGCAGGTGGCCCAGCTCGGCCCGTGCCGCCGTGACGATCGCGGCGGCCACCGGGTGCTCCGAGCCGGCCTCCACCGCGCCGGCCATCCGCAGCAGCTCCCGCCGGTCCCCCACGGCGTCCACGAGCGTCAGCAGGCCGGACGTCACGGTGCCGGTCTTGTCGAGCAGCACGGTGTCCACCCGCCGGGTCGACTCGAGCACCTCCGGGCCGCGCACCAGGATGCCGAGCTGCGCGGCCCGGCCGGTGCCCACCAGCAGGGCCGTCGGCGTGGCGAGGCCGAGTGCGCACGGGCAGGCGATCACGAGCACGGCGACCGCCACAGTGACCGCGAAGTCCGCCGGCCGGCCCGCCA
>DATBCR010000732.1:0-10892 GCA_036270375.1 Pseudonocardiaceae bacterium
GATCGGTTACCAGACGGTTGACCAGCTCCATGATCGTATGGCATCCGTCGTGCCCGCTATTGCGTTCCAGGAATGCCAGCTCGTCCGCGGACAGGTCGAACCGTGGTGATGTGGCGAGCCCGAAGTCCGTGATGTACAACCGATCGCCGTTGGTGCGGATGTTCCCGAAATGTGCGTCGAAATGCACCAGCCCGTTCGCGTTCATGAACGAAACGTCTCGCATCAGCGCGCTTTCCACCATGGCACAAGCCGATTCGACCGCGCCAACGGTGACCTGCGCGGTGAGCCATTGACGCAGATCGTACGGAACGTATTCGCAGCACAACACCAGCCGCGCCGACGCGGTGGCGATTGCCGTCAGCCGCGCGCGCACCGCCGCCGAACCGTGCCAGTACTCGACCGACCGTTCGATCGAAGCCAGCTCGTCGGCCGTCGGTGTCCGAGCAGGCCGCTCGTCGAGCACCCGCCAGTGGTACATCAGCGGAAAGCCTTCGGACCGCCCGCCCAGCACCCAATTGGTCGTCATCGCGTGCGCCGCCAGCTCACGCCACACGCCAACGCCGGCCGAACCAACACCGTAGTGATAGAACATGGGCAGCCCGAACAGATTCGCCGTCGACATCACGTTCGCCGGCAACCGTTCCAGATCGGTCAGCGGCACCCGTTTCACGAAGACCGGTGTGCCGTCGACGTCCAACAACGCCGCCGTACCACCGATACCGGTACTCAGCGGCTGGGCATCGTCCAACAGGGCACCGAGCCGGACGTCGCTGAGCAGCGCGAGTGACGTGGCGATCTCGCCGAAACGGGCGAGCCGGGCCGCGTGCGACAACCCGGCGTGCGACAACCCCAAGCGGGGCAATCCGCCGGTCAGGTGTCCACCCAGCCGTGCGTGTGCGCGATCTGCGCCATTCGCTGGCGGATGTGCACGATTTGTTCCGCCGTGATGCCGGGTGCCGCCTCGAGCAGGTTCTCGGTGACCTCCTCGAGGAATTCCTTCACCGACAGGACATCGCACATCGCCTCGTCGTCCGGCATGCGCGGCGGGCTGGTCTTCAGCAGCGGCCCGCCGGCCCGGTTGATCATGTTGACCCTTGAGGCCTTCAACCCCCGGTCGCCCTCCTCGACGTCGAATTCGACCAGCACGCCCTGCCCGAGCAGACGTTTGTCGAACTCAAGATCGTTCACGTGCATGAAAACGTCGTCACCGCCGGTTTCCGGCGCGATGAATCCGTAGCCGCGAATTTCGTCGAACCGAACGACTTTCCCCTTGACCACCACGTCACACCCTCATCCACACGAGACAACTAGACACGAGACGCTAGACACGAAACACGAGATACCACCTACCGCAGTGCCGGAAACCCTACCGAACGCCCACCGGCCCGGCATTGGCCGGGCCGGTCGGTGACCCTCACTTGAAGAAATCGGTCAGCACCTCGCGCAACGCCTCGGGCTGCTGGAGCACGGAGTGGTCCTGGCCCGCCAGCGACACGAACTCGGCGCCCGGCACGGCATCGGCGATGGCCCGCATGGTGGCCCGCATCCAGTCGAAGCCGTTCGCACCCGCGATGGCAAGCGTCGGCACGCCGATGGTGGCCAGCCGTTCGGTCGGCAGGCGCAGGTCCCGGCCGGTCAGCGCCACGTCGTAGGGCAGGCTGTGCGCGAGCCCCGCGAACCAGCCCCACGACGGGTCCGCCCGCATCCCATCGACCGCCGCCGCCGGCACGCCAACCGACTCGGTGAAGAACAGTGTGGCGGCCTCGTCCCGTTTGTCGGCCCGCACGAGGTCCCGCATGCGTTCCGGCACGTCGTGCGGCGGCAGCGGCCGGGAGCCGGGCAGCGCGTAGGGCGCCTCGTAGAGGGCGAGTTTCGGGACGGGCAGGCCGCGCTGCGTCGCCTCGAAAGCCAGTACGGCACCGGACGAGTGGCCGAACAGCCCGGCCGAACCACCGACCGCGTCGATCAGCGCGGCCAGGTCGGCCACTTCCTTCTCGACCAACTCGGTCTCGCCGTCGCCACTGTCTGTGCTGTCGCCCCGGCCGCGCCGGTCGTAGGCGATCGCGGTGAAGTCCGATGACAGGACTTCGGCTAGTCCGGCGACGGTCGACCGGTCGTTGTACGCACCGCCGACGAGGATCACGGTGGGTCCGGTGCCCAGCGCCTGGTAGGCGATCGTGCTGCCGTCGGGCGACATCACGGTCTCGAATGTGGCGTTCATCGCATTCCTCTCGAAAAGCGGTAGCTGAGGTGGGTTACCTGGGCCGAGTCGACGACTCGGACTTTGGCCAGTTCGACGATGCCGGGCCGCAGGCCGTCGAACAGTCGGGTGCCGCCGCCCAGCAGGACGGGGGCGACGTGCAGGTGCAGGTCGTCGACGAGGCCGTCGCTGACCGCCTGTGTGACGATATCGGCGCCACCCGACACATGGACGTCGCGGTCACCCGCGGTGACCTTCGCCCGGTCGATCGCCGCACGGACGCCTTCGGTGACGAAGTAGAACGTGGTGCCTCCGTTGCGGTGCAACGGTTCCCGCTCGCGGTGGGTCACCACGAACACCGGCGCGCGGAATGGTGGCGTGTCGCCCCACGGTTCCTCGCCGGAGTCGAACATCCGCCGGCCCATCACGTAGGCGCCGGCCCCGTCGACCATCTCGGCGGCGATCTCGTCGTCGGCCGACTTCGTCCCGCCCGCCTGGCCGTGGCGTTCCCGCCAGCTGAACACTTCAGTGATCCACCGGGTCACCCGGTGGAACCCGTCGTCGACGTACGGCGGCCCCAGTGCCGCCGGTCCGCAGACGAACCCGTCGAGCGATGTCGTCATGTCGCAGCGCACCGTGGTCATCTCGCACTCCCGAACTGTGCGGGCGACCCGTTGCCGCCCGTTCAGCCCTTGGTCGGAGCCGGTGCCCGGCTTTCGACAGCCATGCGCGACGAATTTCCGACGGGATTCACGCGTTCGGGTCAGGGCCGGGATCGCCGCCGGTGGCACGCGTTGTCAGCCGGTCGAGGTACATCGTCCAGCCCTTGCAGTGGTGCTCGCGCTGCTCGTCGTCGGGCAGGCCGTGGTGCCGCAGCACGACCCTGGTGCCGCCGCCCTCCTCGGCCAGCGTGACCACGACCCGCGTCGATCCGGGCGCGACGGCCATGTCGTGCGTCCAGCCCCACGTGAACACCACGCGGTGCGGCGGGTCGATCTCCAGGAACCGGCCGACCGCCTCGACACCGCCGCTCATGCTGACCCGATAGATACCGCCAGGCACCGGTTCGAGTGTCGCGGCGCTGCCCATCCACTGTGCGTAGCGGGTCGCCTCGGTGAAGTAGGGGAACACGGTCTCTGGCGCCGCCTTGATGTGCACGCTCAGTTCGAGAACGTCGGGTTGCGTCACGGCCGGTCCTTGTCTCGCTGTTCGATTTCGGCCAGATCCTTGATCCGGTCGAGACTTCGGCGCCAGTGATCCTCCACGACCGACCGCAGCGATCCGAGGGCGGCCTTGTCCGCGCGGTAGATCCGGCTGGTGCCCTCCCGGCGTTCCACCACGAAACCCGCGGTCTTGAGCACGGTCAGGTGCTGGCTGATGGCCGACCAGGACACGTCGAACCGCGCCGCGATGTCGCCAGCGGTCAGCTCCTGGTCCCAGACCAGTTCGAGGATGCGCAGCCGCCGGGGTGCCGCGATCACCTGCAGTGGCTCCATCGGCTTCACCTCCAGGGGTTGACACTACTGTAGACCTGCCTTAATTTAGGCACATCTAAAATAACCGTCCGTACCCAAGGAGACCCTGTGAACATCACCCTTGCGGTCGACGTCGCCACCGACGCCGCCCGCACCTTCGAAATCCTGTCCACCACAGCCGGCCAGCGCGCGTTCTGGACCGACGACTGCGACGTCACCGCCGACCACGCGCGCTTCGGCTTCCCAAAGGCACCGGTCGACGACCTCTGCGACGTCATCACCGAGCCCGCGAAACTCGTCCGGATGCACGTCACCAGCGGTTTCCCGTTCTGGGGCGGGTCGACGTTCGAATGGGAACTCGGCGCGCCGGCCCGCGCCGAATCCGGTACCGGGGTACTGTTCCGCCACTACGGTTTCGGCGACGGCTACGCCGAGATCGACATGGCGCACACCGCACAGACCTGGGCGCTGATCCTGGACCGCCTGGTCAAGTACGCCGCAACGGGCATCTCGCAGCCGTTCTTCACCTCGGAGTCCTGACGACATGGCAGTGGACGTCCGGCCGACCGTGCTGGTGCACCGGCCGCGTGGCGACGTCGCCACGTTCATGTTCGACCCGGCGAACGACCTGCGCTGGACCGGCGGCATCCTGTCCAGCACGGCAGCCCAGCCCGGTCCACTGACGGCCGGCGCGACCGTCGAGCGGACCGCGAAGTTCCTCGGCCGGACGTTCACCTACGGCTACGTCGTCACCCGGCACGAACCGGACGAACTCGTCGAACTGAAGGTCGACCGCCCGTTCCCGATGGTCGTGCGCTACGAACTGGCCGACGCCGAGAACGGCACCCTGGTGGCCATCCACGCCACCGGCACGCCAGGCGGTTTCTTCGGCTGGGCGACACCGCTGATGGCCCGCCAGGTCCGCAAGAGCATCGCCGCCGACCTGGACCGGCTACGCGGCTGGCTGGAGGGTTGACTACTCCAGCCCGTCCCGATCTGCCCACTCCAGCAACGGTTCCAGCGAGAAAACGGCGTCGTCGATACCGGCGTGCAGGTCGCCGAGCCGGGCGAACCGGGCCGGCACGGTGGCGATCGTGCAGTCACGCGGGTCGACGTCGTCGATCTCGTCCCACCGCAGCTGCGTGGACACGGTCGCCGCCGGCACGCCGCGCACGGAGTAGGCGCTCGCGATCGTGTGGTCCCGCGCGTTCTGGTTGTAGTCAACGAAAAGCGAGGTGGGATCGCGGTCCTTGCGCCACCACGCGGTGGTCACGTCGTCCGGCAGCCTGCGTTCCACCTCACGCGCGAACGCGAGCGCCGCGCGCCGGACCTCACCGAACTCCCAGCGTGGCTCGATCCGGACGTAGATGTGCAGGCCGCTGCCACCGGACGTCTTCGGCCACCCGACCGCGCCCAGCTCGTCCAGGATCTCGTGCGCCATGTGCGCGGCCCGCCGAACCGTGTCGAAACCGCACCGCGGCATGGGATCCAGGTCGATCCGCCACTCGTCGGGCTTCTCCGTGTCGGCACGGCGGGAGTTCCAGGGGTGGAACTCCACGGTGGACATTTGTACCGCCCAGACGACGGACGCCAGTTCCGTCACGCACAGTTCGTACGCATGCCGGTTGTAGCGCGGAAACTCCACCCGCACCGTCTCCAGCCACGGCGGCGCTCCGGACGGTATCCGCTTCTGGTGTACCTTCGCGCCGGCCACACCGGATGGGAAGCGGTGCAGCATGCACGGCCGTTCCCGCAGTGCCCGCACGATGCCGTCGCCGACCGACAGGTAGTACCGGGCGAGGTCGAGCTTTGTCTCGCCCCTGGCCGGGAAGTACACGCGGTCCGGACTGGAGATCCGGACCGTGCGGTGCCCGACGTCCAGTTCCACCGCCGAATCGTCTGCCATGCGGACAACGTACGTGAAACGGCGACGTGCGGCCCGGCAAAAATCAGCCGGGCAGCGCCGTCAGCCGAGCAGGGTCGGGCGTTCCCAGTCCTTGCCGAGGACGTGCTGCGCGAGGAACGCGAAAACCGTGGCGTACCAGAGCTTCGCGTGGTTCGGCGTGAGGATCCAGTGGTTCTCGTCCGGGAAGTACAGGAACTTGTGCGGAGTCGCCCCGTCCTTCGCGGTGGATCGGGACGCCAGGTCCCACCACAGCCGGAGGCCTTCACTGATCGGCACCCGGTAGTCCTTGGCGCCGTGGATGACGAGCGTCGGTGTGGTGATGTCGTCCGCGCTCAGGTGTGGCGAGTTGGCGTCGGCCGCCTCGGGCGAGATCTCCCGGAACCAGTAGTCCGACATGTCGGTGGTCGGGCCCATCTGGTCGAACGCCCACACCGACGCGTGCGTGACGATCGCCGAGAACCGGTCGGTGTGCCCGGCCATCCAGTTCGCCATGTAGCCGCCGAACGAGCCGCCCATCGCGGCCGTGCGCTCGGCGTCGATGTCCGGCCGCGCAACGGTGACGTCGGTGATCGACAGCAGATCGGTGTACGGCTTGCCGCCCCACCCGAACCAGCCGCGCCGGATGAACTCGATGCCGTAACCGGTGGACAGCGCGGGATCGGGCAGCAGCACGGCGTATCCCTTGGCCACCGCGAGCCACGGATTCCAGCGCCACGACCACGCGTGCCACGACATCAACGGGCCACCGTGGATCCACAGCAACAGCGGCGCGGGCGTGTCCGGGGCGGCGTCGTGCGGCAGCGCCAACCACGCGCGCAGCGGGGTGCCGTCCTCGGCGGTCGCGGTGACTTCGGTCAGCCGGCCCGGCAGCGACACGGCTTTGCCGAGGGCTTCGGTGGGGCCGGGCAGAACGTCCACCGACGATCCGTCCAGCGCGATCCGGGCCGGTGCGGCCGGGCTGTCCACGGTCGCACGGAGCGCGTAGACCCAACGGCCGTCCGGCGAGACGTGGTAGTCGGTGTAGGCGCCGACATCGGTGAGTCTGGTTGGCTGCCCGGTCGTGGCGTCGATGCGCCACAACGGTGAATGGCCGTGGTCGTTCGCGGCCACGACGATCGCCGAGCCGTCCGGTGTCCAGCGGGGCGCCTGCGGCCAGCGGTCCCACGCCGCGGTCAGTTGCCGCACCTCGCCACCGGCCAGTGGCACCGTGCCCAGCCAGGAACCGCCCGGATCCTGGCCGTCGGACCGCCGGTGCACGTTGAGCGCGACCGTGCTGCCGTCCGGTGAAACGCGCGGCGAGTCGTACTCGAAGTCCGGGTCGTCGGCGAGCATCCGGCGCTCGCCGGTCGCCACGTCTATCGCGACCACCGTGGCCCGGCTCGCGCCGGCCGGCTCGGGCACGGACCACACCGCGACCACGGTGCGGCCGTCCCGCGTGATGTCCCAGTTCGCCTCGTCACGCAGCGCCCCGCCCACGTGACCGGTGATGTCCCGCAGTGCCAGCCGTTCCTCCTGGTCGGCGTCGGCGTCGTCGGCCACCAGCAGGCGGGTCCGGGCCGGGCCGAGGTCGTGGTCCCAGTAGCGGACCGGGAACTCCTCGTGCAGGATCGCGGAAATCGTCGAGTCCTTGCGGTTCTTGCGGATTTCGCGATCACTCGCCGCGTCGGTCGCCGACGGCATCAGCGCCGAGCCGAGCACAAGCGTCCCGGCGTCGGTCGCGACCGCGACGCCATGCGCGCCGCCCGGCAGGTGCGCCACCAGTCGGGGCTCACCGCCGTCGGCCGGCTGCGACCACAGCGACGCGGCCGTCACCTTCGTCTCGTCCTCGTCGCCGTCCGGTTCCGGCCGGGTCGACGTGAACAGCAGGTCGCCGCGCGCGGTGAACCCGGCGCCGGTCTCGCCCTGCGCGCCACGCGTGAGCCGCCGCGCCGGCCGGTTCCCGTCCGGGTCGACCTCCCACAATGACGTGCGGTAGCGGGTTTTCTTGCGATCGGGCAACCCGACGCCGACGACGATCCGGCGGCCGTCCGGCGACAGCCACAGCCCGGCCACCCTCGGCAGCGACATGAATTCGTCCAGGTCCGCGAAGGCGTCCACGGGCCGGGTATCCAGCGTGGTGTCAGCGTTGTCGTCATCGATCACAAAGTCTTCATACCACCGGATCCTGAGAATGGTCAGCACAATTCGGCGGGTATCGATGCTCCTTCAGTCGGGTAGCAGCGGCACCGTGGGGCCCTGGTGCTGGCCGAGCAGCACGGCGCGGGTGATGGCCGACGAGCCGAACCGGTCGCGCACACTGTCCAGCGTCGTGTCCAACGCGCTCGTGTCGTGGCGCGTGAAGGGCAGTTCGAGCTGAACGGCGCCGTGATCGTCCAGGTTGGACAGTGCGACTCCGATCAGTGTCAGGCCAGCGGTTTCGATCATCGGTCCGGCCGCCGCCAGCAGGTTCCGCGCGGCGACGAGCAGGGTCTCGGTGTCGTCGGTGGCCTGGACCAGGGTGTGCGACCGGGTGGCCCGCGTGAAGTCGGCGAAGCGCAGCCGAATCGTGACGGTGCGGCACACCCGCCCGGCCGTGCGCAACCGCCGCGTCACCCGGTCGACGAGCGCGGCGAGGATCGCGCTGACCTCGTCCCTCGGCCGCCGTCTCATACCGAGCGCACATTGCGCCCCGATCGACCGCCGCCGCCGACCGACCACCACCGGCCGGGGATCGTGGTTGTGCGCCAACGCATGCAGGTGCCGCCCGGTGGCCCGCCCGAGCATCGCGACGAGCTGTTCGGCATCAAGGGCCGCGACCTGCCCGACGGTGGTGATGCCCCGCGCGTGCAGTTTGTCCGCCGTGACCAGCCCGACACCCCACAGCCGCTGCACCGGCAGCGGATGCAGGAACGCCAGCTCACCGTCATGCGGCACGACGAGCAGACCGTCCGGCTTGGCAACCCCACTGGCGACTTTGGCAAGAAACTTGGTCCGGGCGACACCGACCGTGATCGGCAACCCGACCCGCTCGGCCACCGCATGCCGCAACCGCACCGCGATCTGGCTCGGCGTGCCGGCGATCCGGAGAAGGCCACCGACGTCAAGGAACGCCTCGTCGATCGACAGGCCCTCGACCAGCGGAGTCGTGTCCCGAAACACCTCGAACACGGCCTTGCTGGCGTCCGAGTAGGCGGACATCCGGGGTTGCACCACGATCGCGTGCGGGCACAGCCGCCTGGCCTGCCGGCCGCCCATCGCCGTACGCACACCGTAAGCACGGGCCTCATAGCTGGCGGCGAGCACGACGCCACCGCCGACGATGACCGGACGACGGCGCAGCCGAGGATCGTCACGCTGCTCGACCGACGCGTAGAACGCGTCCAGGTCGGCATGCAGGATCGGCCCCTCGTCGGTCACACCACCGATGGTGCCGCACGCCCCTGACAAAACCTAGGCGCGGCAACAGAATCCCCAGTCACATGGACCGGTGGCGAAGCCCGTCCATCAACAGATCGAGCATGCGGCTGGCCTGATCACGCTGCGCCGGTTCACCCGCGGCCAGCGACACACCGCCCAGACTGGCCAGCACATCACCCGGCTCAACATCCGACCGGACCGTTCCCTCGGCCGCGCCGGCGTCCAGCAGGGTCGTGATCGCCGTTGTCAGGCGGTCCCGGCTTTGTGCGTATGGGTTTCCGCCCGATGCGATCAGGGCACGCATCGCATCGGCCATGCCCCGCTTCGTCATCATGTAGTCGACAAAGCGATCCATCCACGCACGCATCGCCTCGTCCGGCGGCATGCCGGCCAACAGGTCGGCGACCGCGTCACACAACCGGGCCAGTTCGTTTCGGTATGCCGCGTCCAGAAGTGCCTCGCGCGTGGGGAAGTGGCGGTACAGCGTGCCGATCCCGACCCCCGCGTCCTTCGCGATCCCCTCCAGCGTCACGTCAAGGCCGTCCTGGGAGAACGCGCGTACGGCGCATTCGAGCAGTCGGTCGCGGTTGCGCTGGGCGTCCGCGCGCAGCGGTCTGGGGGCCGACACGGGCACCTCCCTCGTTCGGTGGACTTGCTAACCGGAGGCGACTCCGATTAAAGTGGGACGTAACGGAGGCTCCTCCGGTTCATCGTAACCACGGCACCGACCAGAACGGAACGGCCATGACAACGGCAACACCCATCACCACCCCGTTCACCGCCACCTCCACCGCCGCTGACGTCGTGGACGGCATCGACCTCACCGGCCGCCGCGCCGTCGTGACCGGTGGCTCGTCCGGCATCGGCGTCGAGACCGCTCGGGCGCTGGCCGGCGCGGGTGCGGAGGTCACCCTCGCGGTGCGCGACATGTTGGCCGGCGAGCGCACCGCCGATGACATCGTCGCGACCACGGGCAACAAGCAGGTTCTCGTGGCCCGGCTCGACCTGGCCGACCTGGCGTCCGTCGCCGGGTTCACCGCCGCGTGGGACGGTCCGCTGCACATCCTCGTCAACAACGCGGGTGTGATGGCGACGCCCGAACTGCGCACGCCGGACGGCTGGGAGTTGCAGTTCGCCACCAACCACATCGGCCACTTCGCCCTCGCCACTGGCCTGCACAGCGCGCTCGCCTCGGCCGGCGGCGCCCGCGTCGTGTCCGTCAGTTCGGCCGCCCACCTCAACTCCCCGGTCGTCTTCGAGGACATCCACTTCCACCACCGCCCCTACGACCCGTGGCTCGCCTACGGCCAGTCCAAAACCGCCAACGTCCTGTTCGCGGTCGAGGCCACCACCCGCTGGGTAGACGACGGCATCACCGTCAACTCCCTGATGCCCGGCGGCATCCGCACCAACCTGCAACGCTTCGTCAGCGACGAGGAACTGGAACGGCTCCGCAGCGAACGCGGCGTCGCGTCCCTCACCTGGAAGACGCCGGAACAGGGCGCGGCCACATCGGTCCTGCTCGCGACATCCCCACTCCTCGACGGCATCGGCGGCCGCTACTTCGAGGACTGCAACCAGGCCGAACCGAACCAGCCGGGCACCCGCCGCGGAGTGGCGGCGTACGCACTCGACCCGGCCGCCGCGGCACGCCTGTGGCAGCTAACCATCGAGACGCTGGCTGTGTAGTCAAGTAATTGCATAGCTAGCCGGCAGAGTTGCGCAATATTAACACAATATTGCGTGGATATGTCCACCTGGCTACTCTCTGTCCAGCCGAACAACCCCAGGCTGGACGAGAGGAATGCAGATGGCAGTCTCACGCCGAACGTTCATCGGCTCAGCCGCAGCGGCCATCGGCGCACTCTCCATCGGCGGCCTGGCGTCCGCGGCCAGCGCTCCGGGTGACGTGGTC
>DATBCR010000733.1:0-3766 GCA_036270375.1 Pseudonocardiaceae bacterium
AAGCAGATCGCGCTGTCCGGCTCGCTGTCCGACGTGATGGACAGCCTGCAGCGGGAACGCGAGCAGATCACGCTGTTCGTCACGTCCGGTGGCGCGTCCGGCAGCCCGCCCGGCGGTGCGGCCACCGCACAGGCCGACGCGGCCGTCGAGTCGTTCCGCCAGCTCGCCGCCACCGACGCGGGCGTGGACGCGACCACCCAGATCGCGGTCAACAACGCGCTGAACTCGGTCGGCGACCTCACCGCGCTGCGCGCGTTCGCCAGCGGCTCGAAGTTCCCCGAGGTGGACGTTCTCGCCGGCTACGACCAGATCCTGGACTCGCTGCTGCAGAGCAGCCAGCTCGTGACGACCGGTTCGCCGGACCAGAACGTCAACTCGCTCGCCCGTAACCTCGCCGACCTCCGGCAGGCCAAGGAGGAGTTCACCCGGACCAACGCCATCCTGATGATGACGGTGACCTCGGTGAAGAACCCGGACGGCGGCACGTCGAACGGCTGGGTCTTCCTGCCGGGCACCGAGGCCCTGCTCAACGCGGCCAACGCCGAGTTCGGCGCCTCGATCGCGTCGTTCAACAGCGGCGCGTCGCCGGCCGACCGCCAGATGTACCTGGACACCGTCACCGGTCCGGAAGTGGACAGCCGTGCCCAGCTTCTGACCCTGATCCAGACCCGAGCGGACGCCCAGGCCGGCCCGCCGTCGCCGACCATGGCGAACGTCCAGCCGACCACCGTGCAGGACGCCGGTGACGGCGCCGCCGGCCTGCTGCGGGACTCCGAGCTGAACCTGAACACGGAGCTGCGGTCGGCCGCGAACAGGCTGTCGTCGGCCGCGAAGGCGCAGGCCTTCCAGGACGGCGGCATCCTCGCCGGTGCCCTGCTGATCGCGTTCCTCGTCACCCTGATGGTGGCCCGTTCGCTGGTCCAGTCGCTGCGGCGGCTGCGGTCCGGCGCCCTAGAGGTGGCCCGCACCAAGCTGCCCCAGTCGGTGCAGCGGATCCTGGCCGACCCGGACCCGATCAAGGCGTCCAACAAGGCCGTCGAACCGGTGCCGGTGTTCACCGCGGACGAGATCGGCGAGGTCGCCCGGTCGTTCGACGTCGTGCACGGCCAGGCCGTCCGGCTCGCCGCCGAGCAGGCGGTACTGCGCGACAACGTCAACGCGATCTTCATCAACCTGTCCCGCCGCAGCCAGGCGCTGGTGGAACGCCAGCTCGCGCTGATCGACCGGCTTGAGAAGGACGAGCAGGACCCGGACCAACTGGCCAACCTGTTCGAACTGGACCACCTCGCCACCCGGATGCGGCGCAACAGCGAGTCGCTGCTTGTGCTCTCCGGCAGCGGCCTGGCCAAGCGGATGAGCCGCCCGGTGCCGATCGGCGAGCTGGTCGGCGCGGCCGTGTCCGAGGTGGAGCAGTACGCCCGGATCGACGTCGGCGCACCGCCGGCCGCGTCCGTGTTCGGCCGGGTCGTCAACGACCTCATCCACCTGGTGGCCGAACTGCTGGACAACGCCACGTCGTACTCCGAGCCGAACACCAGGGTCAGCGTGCGGATCGCACGGACCCGGTCGCGGGAGCTGGCCATCCAGATCACCGACCGCGGCGTCGGCATGAGCGAGGACGACGTCCGGCTGGCCAACGAGCGGCTGGCGAACCCGCCGGACATCGACGTCGGCGTGACCCGGCGGATGGGCCTGTACGTGGTCGCGCGGCTGGCCCGCCGGCACAGCATCCGGGTGAAGCTGCGCGCCAACGAGGACATCGACGGCGGCACCGTCGCGCTGATCGTGATCCCCGAGGACCTGGTGCACCGGCCGGGCGACGACGTGAACGCGCCGCTGGGCACCGCGGACAAGCTCGCCCCGGTCGGCCAGCCCGGCGTGGCGGAGACGTTCCCGCCGGTCGGCGCCCCGGCCCCGATGGGGGTGGACAGCGAACTGGCGGGCGCCGCGAGTGCCGCGGCCGGTATCGCGGGCGCGTTCGGCCTGGCGTCACGGGCCGGGCGGGACGAGTCGACCGTGCACGTCCCACCGGCTCTCGGCGCTGGTGGCGGCAGCGGTGCCGGGCGGATCCCTGCGGTCGCCGAGGACGCCGAGCCGGCCACCGCCTTCTGGGCCAGCGACTTCGAACCGTCCGGCAAGCTCGACACGACCGCAACCGACCTGCCGGTGTCGGACTACGTGCGGCCGACGGCGAGCAGCGCGGCCTCCCTGTGGGAGGCGCACACGGCGGTCGACGCGATGCCGGTGGAAGCCGCCGAACTGGGCGGATTCCAACCGATCCCGGTGCCGACCAGCCCGGTCGTACCGACCCGGCCCGAGGTGGACGCGCCGACCGAGCGGCTGCCGATCTACGAAGCCGTGCTGTCCCAATGGTTCCGGGCCGACGAGGCAGCGGGCGCCGGCCACGGCGTGGTACCGACGAACGGCGTGCACGACGCCGGCTCGGTGATCGTGCCGGACGCCGTCGCGCCGATGCCCATGCCCATACCTGTCCCGGAACCACCCACCAGCGGCCGGCCGAACGCGTCCGGCGGCCTGCCGACCCGGGTGCCCGGCCGGGCCGGTGCGGCGGCCGGCTTCGGGACGTCCGACCGGCTCACCTCGGACGCCGGCCCGCTGACGGGCCACAACGGTGCCGCCAACGGCAGTTCGTACGCCGAGAGCAACGGCGCCGGGGACGCATGGCAGACTCCGGCGGACGAGGGCTGGCAGCGCGCGGAAGCGCTGCTCGCGCCCGTCTCCGAGACAACAACCGCAGGCCTGCCCAAGCGGGTGCCCAAAGCACACCTCGTGCCGGGTTCGGCCGCACCGCGTTCCGAGTCGTCCGGTCCCCCGGCCGGCGGCGGGCGTGGGCGGCAGGCCACCAGTGCCCCACCATCCTTGCCGCCGCGAACCGCAGACGCGGTCCGTGGTCGCATGTCCAGCTTTCAGCAGGGCCTACGTCGCGGTCGCCATTCGCTGATCGAGGCATATTCTGGCGAGGCTTCCCATTCATCCGCGCACCGTGCCGACGAGGAGCAGGAGTGACAGCGTCCGTTCAGCAGCCAGGTAGTTTCGGCTGGCTTATCACTGACTTCGTACGTCGAGTGCCCGGCGTTGCCCATGCCGTGGTCGTCTCGGCGGACGGACTGTTGCTCGCCGGCTCGCAGGGCCTGCCGCGCGATAGCGCGGAGCAGCTGTCCGCGGTGGCATCCGGCCTGGTCAGCCTGACCCAGGGAGCGGCGCGCTGCTTCGAGGCGGGCGCGGTGAACCAGACCGTGGTCGAGATGGACCGGGGCTACCTGTTCCTGATGTCCATCAGCGACGGGTCGTGTCTCGGTGTGCTCGCCGCGCCGAACTGCGACATCGGCCTCGTCGCGTACGAGATGACGTTGCTGGTCGAACGGGTCGGCCAGCAGATGACGCCCGAACTCCGGGCACAGCTGCAGGGTGCGGTGCGCAGATGACCAGACCAAGATCTCCACGTGATTGACCGGCGGTGAGTACGAGATGAGCCCCGAACGCGGTCATCACCGCGATCGCATCGGTGACCGGTTCGATTACCGGCGGTGGGCCGCGGACGGGTTTCATCTGTACGACGACGACCAAGACGACAGTGATCGCCGGGACGACGACGTGCGTGACGAGTACCTCCCGAATGTGCATACAGGGGACTCTGAACAGGTGTTGGATAGGTCAAGCGGAGATCAACCACCAGGCGCTGGGGAGCGAGGGCACAGCGAGATGGCGGACGGCGAGTTTTTCGAACCCGCTGACCACGCCGGGG
>DATBCR010000734.1:0-8137 GCA_036270375.1 Pseudonocardiaceae bacterium
CGCGCGTAGGCGTCCAGCAGGCGCAGCGCGGTGAACGGGGCCGCGGTGCCCTGGTCGCACACCGCGAACGCGAGCGGATTGCCTTGGCAGCGGCTGCCGAGGTAGGTCGCGGTGGCGCGGCCGGGGCGCACGTCGTGCATCCGTTGGGCGAGCACGAGAACGTCGATCGGGCTGGCCAGGGCTTCGATCAGCGGTTCGGCCATGTCGCCGTGGCTGTGGCCGGCGCCCGCGGCGATCAGGTCGTCGCGCATGGGAATCCCGAATGGTCTTGTCATGTCGGACAAGTAGCTGTGCAGGGTGGGTTCCCTGGCGAGTGGCGAGTGTTCGCCGAAGGCTTGGCACTTGGCGCGTACGACCGTGAGCCGTGTCATCAGTGTTGGAAGATCATCGCGGCGAAAGTGGCTCCGTAACCGGCGGCTGCGGCCAGGTAGATGGTGCCCTCGTGGAGAAGGCCTCTTTCCGCTGCGAGCCGGTAGTTGACGAACAGGTCGGCGGCGAACGTGTGGCCGAGCAGCGCGACATTCTCCAGCAGCACCCGGTCCACCGAGAAGCCGAGCTGGGCGCACACCCGTTCCCATGACACGACGTTCACGTTGTGCGGCAACAGAAGCGTGATGTCCGACAGCCGCAGTCCGGCCGCGTCCACTGCGGCGCTGATCACACCGCACAGCGTGCCGCGGTAGGCCTTGGCGAAACGTCCGGTGTGATCGGTCTCGCCGGGTGCCCAGTGGTCGAGGTCGCCGCGCTGCTCGGCCACGTAGGCCAGCACGCGGTCGCCGTGACCGTCCGCCGTGACAAGGCACGCACCGGCGCCTTCGCCGAAAATCCGTGCCTCGGCGGGCAGTTCGACGTCGTGGGTGAACACCGTCTCGCCTGCGACGACCACCGCCAGCGCATTCGGGTCCTCTGCCGTCAACAATCGCCCGGCCAGATCGATCGCGAGCAGGCTCGTCGCGCACGCGTGGTGTGTCACGGTGAACGCGACCGCGTGCCCCAAGCCGACCCGTTCGCACAGCTCGTACACCGGGTTGACAGGGAACGGCACGTTGACCGGCACGCCTCGGGCGTAGATCACGTACCGCACAAGGTGTTCCCGGCCCGGCAGTTCGGCGAGCGCGCGCACGGCGGACACCAGCAGGTCCGTGCCGGTCTCGCCGGGCGCCCGCCGCCGCACCTCGCGCATGCCGTGTTTCCGTTGCAGCACCTGGAGTTGCGACGCGCTCAGCGCCAGCGGCCCCGCCAGCTCCGTGATCGGCACCCGGTGCTCGGGGAGATACGCCGAGACGCCCGCCAGCGCGGTCATCCGATCGTCACCGGCAGCCGGTCGTAGCCGCGCAGCATCAGCTTGTCCCGCTCCCCCGGCGCATCCGCCAGAGCGAGGTCGGGAAAACGCCGGAACACCATCGGCAGCGCGAGTTGGCCCTCCAGCCGGCTCAGTGCGACGCCGAGGCAGTAGTGCACGCCACCGCCGAAGGACAGCACCTGGTTGTCCGCGCGGGCCGGATCGAACACGTCCGGCTGGGCGAATCGGCGTGGATCCCGGTTGGCCGCGCCGAGCAGGACCAGCACCCGGCTGTTGACCGGAACCGGTGTGCCGGCGATCTCGGCGTCCGCGCTGACCCAGCGGATGCTGAAGTGGGTCGGCGGTTCGTAGCGCAGGATCTCCTCGACGTACGCGGGGGCGCGGTCGGGTTGGCGCAGCAGGGTGTCCCGCAGGTCCGGGCGGTCCAGCAGCAGGGTGAGGCCGTTGCCGATCAGGTGGGTGGTGGTGACGAATCCTGCGTTGAACATGGTGACCAGGTTCGCGATCAGCGACTCGTCGTCCAATGACGAGTCCTGTTGTTGTCGCACCAGAGCGGAAATCAGGTCGTCCTTCGGATGCGCGCGGCGGGTGGCCACCAGGTCGACGAAGTACGCGGTGAGTTCGGCGGCGGCGGCGTCCGCGGCCTTGAGGTAGCCCCACGCGCCCGCACCGAGGTCGAGGATCGCGCCGAACGCACGCACCCGCTGCGGGAACCAGGCGCGGTCCGACTCCGGCACGCCGAGCAACTCACCGATGACGTCGCTGGGCAGCGGGAGCGCGAACTCGGCCATGAAGTCGACCGAACCATGGGCGCCGAGTTCCGCGAGTTGGTCCAGCCGCTGGTCGATCAGGCGCGCCACGGCCGGCTCAAGCAACGCGATCCGGCGCGCGGTGAACACGGAGCTGAACACGCGGCGCACCCGGGCGTGGTCCGGGCCGTCGATGAAGAAGATCGACGACAGCAGGGTGCGCAGCGCGGGATGGTCCTGCCATGGCGCGGCCCGCCGGTCCGGGTAGTCGGTGTCCATCACGCGGAACACCGGATCGCGCAGCACCTGGTTCGTGGCGTCGAATCCGTGTACGACGAAGTCGAACGGGTGCTCACCCTCGGCCACCCGGCACACCGGGCCGTGCTCATGCAGTCGCGCGTAGTGCGGGTACGGATCGCGCCGCCCTGTCAGTGACAGCAAGGGTTTCAGCGACACGGTCGGCACGACGGCGGTCATCGCGGCACCGCCTCGATCAGCGAGTCGGCCGGCTCGCCGGTTGGTGGGGCCACCATGGTGACCGTGAAACCGGCCTTGTCCAGCAGTCGGGTGTACTCGTCCTCGGTGCGCTGCCGGCCTTCGAGCAGGCCGAGCATGAGCAGGTCCACCAGCGCGGTCGTCGCGGAGCCGCCGGTCTCGGATCGGAAGCGCTCCAACACGATCAGCCGCGCGTCGGCGGTCATCACCTGTCGTGCGCGCCGCAGGATCGTCTCGGCTTGTGCATCGGCCCAGTTGTGCAGAACCCTTGCCAGCACGTAGATATCGCCGCCCGGTGGCACGTCGTCGAAGAAGCTGCCAGGGACCAGGTCGACGCGGTCGGTCAGGCCGGCGTCGGCCAGTCGGGTGCGCGCGCCGCGGATCGCACCCGGCAGTTCGAGCAGGACTCCCTTCACCTTGGGGTGCGCGGCAAGGACTTCGGCCAGCAGGCCGCCGTCGCCACCGCCGATGTCCACCACCGTGCCGGCCTTGCCCAGCGGTGCGTACTCGTGCAGCACGGGCGGCACGCCGACGGCCGCGCCCATCGACTCGGCGAACGTGTCCGCGACCGCCGGATGATCCACCAGGTAGTCGAAGAACCGTCGGCCGTGCACCTCGTCGAAGGCCGGGCGGCCGGTGCGGATGGTGTGCGTGATCGCGGTGAACGACCGGGCCACCTCCTCGCCGTGCATGATCGCGGTCTGCCGCAGCGAGCCGAACGCACTGCCGCGCAACAGTTCGCCGACCGACGTCAGGGCATAGCCGTCGGCGCCGCAGTGCCGGAACAGCCCGAGGTGCGCCAAGTCGCCCAACAACCGGTCCAGTGCCACCGGATCGGCACCGCAGTCGGCGGCGACTTCGGCGACCGGGCGTGGGCCGTCGGCGAGCAGGTCCGGCACGCCCAGTTCGGCGACCGCGTAGCAGCACTGCGCGACCACCCCGCCGGTGAGCATGCCGAGCAGTCGACGGCGCGCGAACATGTCGCCCATCAGTTGCCATGCCGCGGTATGGCGGTGGTGGCCGGGCCGAACAGCAGGCTGACGTTCTGTCCGCCGAAACCGAACGAGTTGCTCAGCGTCCATCCGGCGCCGGTCGCCAGCGGTGCCTTTCGGATGTGCTCGACGGGGCACTTCGGGTCCGGATCGTCGAGGTTGTAGGTCGGCGGCGCGATCCCCCGGCCTGCGGCCACTGCGCTGGCGGCCGCCTCGACCGCACCAGAAGTGCCCAACATGTGTCCTGTCAAGGCTTTCGTCGCGCTGACCGGCGGGCCGTCCGGGCCGAAGACCGATCCGATCGCGGCTGCTTCCGCGATGTCGCCGAGTTTCGTGCCGGTGCTGTGGGCGTTGATGTAGTACACGTCGGCCGGCTGCACCCGGGCGTCGGCGAGTGCGCGGCGCATGCACTCGGCGGCGCCAGATCCGTCCGGCCGTGGGGTCGTCGGGTGGTAGGCGTCGGTGGTGGCGCCCCAGCCCGCCAGGTCCGCGTAGCCGGCGGCACCGCGGGCGTCGGCGTGCGCGGTGCGTTCGAGCACCAGCAGCCCCGCGCCCTCGGCGAGCACGAAACCGTTGCGGCGCCGGTCGAACGGGCGGCTGGCTTCCGCCGGGTCGGCCCAGCCGGCCGCGAGCACCCTTGCGTTGGTGAAGGTGTCCGCGAAGGTCGGGAACAGCGGCGCCTCGCTCGCCCCGCACAGCACGACATCCGCGAGGCCCTCGCGGATCAGCCGCAGTCCGTCCGCGATCGCCTGGGCGCCGGACGCGCACGCCGTGCCGATCGACGAGCTGTAGCCGCGAATGCCGAACTTGATCGCGACGCGGGCGGCCGGCATGTTCGGCAGGATCCCTGGCAACAGGTACGGGCTGACACCGGCACGCCCTCGTTCCGCGCGCCGCAGCACCTGCCGCTCCATGGTGGCCATGCCGCCGACTCCACCGATGATCACCGCGACGCGATCGGGTTCGACGTCCCGGCCGACCACGATCCCGGCGTCGTCGAGCGCGTCCCGCGCGGTGAGCAGGGCGAGCACCACGATCCGGTCCAGCGTGCCGGCTTCCGGGCCGACCAGGATCGCCGACGTGTCGATGTCCGGCAGGAAACCCCATACCTCGATGGAATTCGCCGCCGGGTGGTCGTCCGACGGCCTGCTGAGCCCGGAACGTCCGGTGCACAACGCGTCGAAAACGTCGTCGATCCCCCGGCCGACCGGAGTCAGCAGACCGATGCCGGTCACGGTCGCGGTCACCTATCGGCCCCCATCCGGTTCAGATGTTCTTGGCACCGCACGAATGTGGTCAGCGGATGCCCCTGGTCCTCACGTGCGACTGCCGGTTGTGCTGCCCTGCCCGACCCGGTCGGCGACCGTCGCGACGAATTCCCCGACCGTCATCAGCGCGAGTCGTTCGGCCTCGTCGTTGCCGAACTTCACGCCGAACCTGTCCTCGACCCGAATGGCCAGATCGGCCATCGTCAGCGATTCGAGATCCAGCCCCTCCGGTCCGAGGACGGTGTCGTTCTCGATTTCCGCGATGTCGTACCCCAGGTCCATGTCCAGCAGGGACGAGACAATGAACGCACGGATCTCGTCCGTCATCAGTAGACTTCCTTCCTTATGACGGCGCGCCGACCTCCCCGTGGCCCGCTTGCGCGCCGGATTACATAGTCCCATGTAACAATGCACGAAACGGTAACACCATTCCGGCTGTTATGTCCGCGCCGGTTCGGGCCAAAACCGTTGCGTGCCACGGAGCGTACGTCCCAGAATCCGAACACGCCATACGCAGAACCGTCACGGCTCGGCTACCCACCGTCGTTCCGATAGAACTGTGGCCGAGTTTGGCGCCGTGATAGCGGTTGGCGTGTGCCGCCGCATTCACAATGCACCGTCGGCTCCCGCATGCCGGCACGGAGGTGAATCGTGACAGTGGCCGACAACCAGACGGTCGACAACCGCATCGGACCGCGGCCGACCGTCGGGCAGCAGCAGATCCTGTTGGCACAACACATATCGCCCGAATCAACGTGGCACAACGTCCCACTGCACGTCACGATCACCGGGCCGGCGGACCTTCCGTCGGTCCGTCAGGCGATCGCGCTCACCGCCCGCCGACATGTCGCCCTACGCACCCTTTTCCACACCGACGGCAGCACATCCGTCACCGACGCCGACCTGACGGTGGCCGAGCAGGACATTTCCATGCTGCCCGAGGCCGACCGGGGCGCGGCAATCGCACGAATCCGCGACGACGCGGCCCGGCGACCATTCACGTTGGATACCGAACCGCCGATCCGGGCGACCCTGGTGCGCGTCGACGACCGGTGGACCGAGCTGGTCCTGGTGATCCACCACATCGCGACCGACGGGCACTCCTTGACCGTGCTGCAACGTGATCTGGTCGTGGCGTACCAAACCGGCAAGCTCGACGACCCGCCGGACATTCCGTCGGACAGCCTGCCGAACGACGTCGCCGACGACCAGCTCGCGTACTGGCGGGACCGACTGGCCGCGCTGCCGGCCCCGCTACAACTCCCCTTCGCCACCGGATCCGGCCGGTCCCGCATCACCGACCACGTCGACTTCACGCTGCCGGACACGCTGGCCGCCGGTGTCCGCGCGCTGGCCGTGCGGTTGCGGATGACGCCGTTCATGGTGCTGCTCAGCGCTTTCGCCGTACTGCTGCGCCGTTATGCCGGCACGGACGACGTGATCGTCGGCACGCCGATCGCCGGCCGGGACGCGCCCGAGGTACACGACATCGTCGGCTACCTCGCCAACACGGTGCCGCTGCGGCTGCGGCTGGATGGCGGGTCGAGCTGGCCGGACGTGCTGCGCACGGTGCGCGACACGACACTGGACGCGTACGACAACGCGGATCTGCCGTTCAGCACGATGATCGACGCCCTCGGCGTGCCACGCTCGCCGAGCGGCCATCCACTGTTCCAGATCGTGTTCGCCGCGCCGCCCGCGCTGGCGCCACCGGTCGCCGTCGACGATGTCACGTTCGCGTTCGCGATCGGCCCTGGCACAGAGTCGTTGCTGGACATCGAGGTCCAGGTGTTCGACAACGGCACCACCATGGCCGGGTACCTGAAGTACCGAACGGTGTCGTTCGACCGCACGGACATCAGCCGGCTGCTGGACCACTTCCTTGTCCTGGCAGGACATCTCGTCGACGCGCCGGACCGGAGCCCGGCCGGGATCGCGGTGCTCACCCCGGACGAACGGCGCCGCGTCGTCGTCGAGTGGAACGACACCACGACCGACTACCCCCGGGACGCGACGCTCGGCGAGCTGGTGGCGCACTGGGTGCGGACGACACCGGACGCCGTCGCCGTGCGCTTCGCGGGCGAGGCCATGACCTACGCCGAGTTGGACAATCGCGCCAACCGGCTGGCGAACGTGTTGCGGGCGGCCGGTGTCACGGCGGGTGACGCGGTCGCGGTGTGCCACGAGTTCTCGCACGACTGGGTGGTCGCCGTGCTTGCGGTGCTCAAGGCGGGCGGGGCGTACGTGCCGCTCGATCCGGGCTATCCGGCGGCCCGGCTCGCGATGATGTGCGCGGACGCCGGCGCCCGCGTTGCCCTGACCCGCAAGGAGTTCGCGGACCGCCTCGCCGTGCCGGTGATCCTGCTGCACGAACCCGCCGCGACGTCCGCCGACGCGCCGGCCGGCACGTCGAGCGCCACCGATGTCGCCTACATCATGTACACGTCCGGATCGACCGGCCGCCCCAAGGGCGTCGCGGTGACCCACCGGAACATCGTCCGGCTGGTGCGCGACACGAACTATGTCCACTTCGGACCGGGTGATGTGGTCGCGCAGGCGGCCAGCCTGTCGTTCGACGGGTCGACGTTCGAGATCTGGGGCGCGCTCTGCAACGGCGGCACGCTGGCCGGCATCCGGCGCGACGACCTGCTGTCCGCCGCCGAACTCGGCGCAGAACTGCGGGCGAACGCGGTGGATGTCCTGTTCCTGACCACATCGCTGGCCAAACAGCTCACCGCCGAGGCGCCGGAGACGTTCTCGTCGTTGCGCTGCTTCGTGTTCGGCGGTGAACAGGCCGACGCGCGGATGGTCGCCGCGCTGCTCGCCGAGGGCGGCCCGGAGTTGGTCAACGGCTACGGCCCGACCGAGACGACCACGTTCGCCGCCACCTACTCCTGGCCGCCGGGGGCGACACCGCCGGCACCGGACGAGCGGATCGCGATCGGCCGCCCGATCGCCAACACCAGCATGTACATCCTGGACGCCGACGGCCAGCCGATCGGGCCCGGCCGGGTGGGCGAGATCTGCATCGGTGGCGACGGCGTCGCCGTCGGCTACGTCGGCCGGCCGGACCTGACCGGCGAACGGTTCGTGCCGGACCCGTTCGGCGGCGGCCGGCTCTACCGCACCGGCGATCTCGGCCGGTACCGCGCGGACGGCATGATCGAGTGCCTCGGCCGGATCGACCGGCAGGTCAAGATCCGCGGCTTCCGGATCGAGCCCGGCGAGATCGAGGCCGCGCTCGGCCAGCATGCTGGCGTCGCTCAGGCGGCAGTCGTCGCCCGCGAGGACCGTCCTGGTGACAAGCGCCTTGTCGGCTATGTCGTTCCC
>DATBCR010000735.1:0-4506 GCA_036270375.1 Pseudonocardiaceae bacterium
GCCCCATGTCGGGCGCCCTCGCCGAACAGCAGGTCGACCCTGGCCTCCTCGAGCAGGGTCACCGTGTTCGCATGGTTGACATGCCCGAAACTGTCCATGTCCGACCAGCGCGGACGTACCTCGGCCACGAACACACCCAACGCGACAACCCTCCAGCTGATCCACGACCCCGCCCTGGTCAAACGACAGTACAGCGTCCGAGAACCGACCGGCCGGCGGTCAGGGCAGGTGCAGCCGGCCGACGTCGATCACCAGTCGGCCGGGGTCGTTCTTGCTGACGAGCAACGGGAGTGTGGTGCCGAGTGTGGCGATGGCCGCGCGCCGGGCCGTGGTGCTGAACCCGATCCGGGTGGTCGCCGGGTAGGTGCTGCCGTCCGGGCGGAGGACGTCGAGGGTGATGTCCGCCTGGCTCATCCCGGCCGGCATCGGCGACGCCGCGACGACGTCGTGCACCCCGCGCACCACACCGGTCGCCGGCACTGTCGCGCCGGCCCGGTTGCCGGCCATGTTCGCCAGCATCGCCCGCATGGCGTCCGGGGACGCGCCGTCGGCGTCGGTGCCCATGCTCACGTGCACGGTGGTGCCCGGCGAATTCAGCAACCCGGGATCGAGGCCGACCGAACGCAGCGCGTCCTGCACCGAGGAGAAATCGCCTTCGACCGTCACCGGCGCCCCCGACTGAATCGGCGTGCCCATCGCCGCCTGGCCGCCGGACAGTTTCGTCGCCTCGTCGAGTGCCCGCTGTTGTGCCATTGCCCTCGGGTCCTGAGCGATCACCTGGTCCCACTCGATCCGAAAAACTGTCGGCTGGGCACGGTCGACCGTGATCGGAAGTTCCTTGCGGCCCACCCATTTTCCCTTGTGGTCGGCGGGCGCCTCACCCGGTGTCGGCGGCAGGCCGTCGACGATGATCACCCCGGTGAGCCGCCGGTCGGCGGGCGTGCGGCCCGGATGCGCGTTATACGAGTCGGTCACCCGGAACACACCGGACACCGGGTCTTTCATGTGCCCGGCACGCCACTTCGATCGAATCCCCATACCCGGCAACCCTGCCACACGCGGTTACCGCGCCATAGCCCGAACCTGGCGCGCTGCCACGGAAAGCGTCGGCAGGTCCAGCTTGTTGGCCCGGCGGATCTCGGCCAGCGACGCCCGCGCCCGCTCCAGCCGAGAGGCGTTGGACTCCTCCCACTTGTCGATCTTGTCATCCGCGCTCGTGCCCAAATCGCTGTGCCGCAACACATCGACGGTGATCGCGCGGAGCGACGAGTACAGGTCGTCGCGCAGTGCCAGCCGGGCGAGTGCGTGCCAGCGGTTGCCCCGCTCCAACGCGCTGACCGAGCTGAGCATCCGATCGATGTCCAGGTGTTCGGACAGCGCGAAGTACAGCTCCGCGGTCTCCTGGTGGGTGCGCTCGACGCCGAGACCGCCGCCCTCGCGTTCGGCCAGTTCGGCGATGTCGATCACGTCCAGCAGGCCGTACGTGTTCAGCAGCGCGGCGACCGTGCCGGCCAGATCCGCGGGCACGCCCTTGGCGGTCAGCTTCTCGGTCTCCTCCACCACGAACTCGCGTTCCCGGCCGCGCAGCAGCGTCAGCAACCGGCCGGCCAGTTCCCGCACGGGTTTCGCGTATCGGGACAGTTCGGCACCGACCGCGAGCGGCTGCGGCCGATTGGACAGCAGCCACCGGGACGCCCGGTCCAGCAGCCGCCGCGCTTCCAACACCATCTGGTCGGCGACCGCGCCCGGCACCACGTTGTCCAGCGCGCGGATCCGCCCGGTCAGCGACGGCAGGTCGTACACCCCGGTGGTCACCACGTACGCCCGCACCGCGTCGGTCGCGGTCGCGCTCATCTCCTCGGCCAGCCGGAAAGCGTACGAGATACCGCCGCCGTCGACGACCTCGTTGACGAGCATCGTCGTGGTGATCTCGCGGCGCAGCGGGTGCCCGCCGATCCGGTCGGCGAACTGGTCGCGCAACTGGCTCGGGAAGTAGTCCGGCAGCCGGCGGGAGAAGGCCTCCAGATCCGGCAGGTCGCTGGCCAGCACCTGGTCCTTCAGCGCGAGCTTCACGTGCGCGAGCAGCGTGGCCAACTCCGGGGACGTCAGGCCCTTGCCCGCCTTCTCCAGGTCCTGGAAACCGGTCGTGCCCGGCAGTGCCTCCAGTTTGCGGTCAAGTCCGTTGTGCTGTTCGAGATCGGCGACCAGCCGGGCGTGCACGGTCAGCATCGGCGCCGCGTGCGCACGGCTGACACCGAGCACGACGTTCTGGTCGTAGTTGTCCGACAGCACCAACTCGGCTACCTGGTCGGTCATCGCGACGAGCAACTCGTTGCGGTGCACGCCATCCAGCCTGCCCTCGGCCACCAGGTGGTCGAGCAGGACCTTGATGTTGACCTCGTGGTCGGAGCAGTCGACGCCGGCGGAATTGTCCAGCGCGTCGGTGTTGACCTTGCCGCCCGCGCGTGCGAACTCGATCCGGCCGCGCTGGGTCAGGCCGAGGTTGCCGCCCTCGCCGACCACCCGCGCCCGCAGTTCGCCGCCGTCCACCCGGATCGCGTCGTTCGCCTTGTCGCCGACCTCGGCGTGGCTCTCGGTGGCCGCCTTGACGTAGGTGCCGATGCCGCCGTTCCACAGCAAGTCCACCGGTGCCAACAGGATCGCGCGCATCAGTTCGGCCGGCGAGCACTTGGTCATCGTGTCGTCGAGGCCGAGTGCCTTGCGGGCGGACAGACCGACCGGGACCGATTTCGCGGTGCGCGGCCAAACCCCGCCGCCCTCGCTGATCAGCGCGCGATCGTAGTCGTCCCACGAAGAACGGGGCAGCTCGAACAGCCTGCGGCGCTCCGCGAACGACGTCGCCGCGTCCGGCTCCGGGTCGATGAAGATGTGCCGGTGGTCGAACGCGGCCACCAGCCGGATGTGTTCGGACAGCAGCATTCCGTTGCCGAACACGTCACCGGACATGTCGCCGACGCCAACCACCGTGAACTCCTGCGTCTGCGTGTTCACGCCAAGCTCGCGGAAGTGCCGCGTCACGGCCTCCCACGCCCCCTTGGCGGTGATCCCCATCGCCTTGTGGTCGTAGCCGGCCGAACCGCCGGACGCGAACGCGTCGCCGAGCCAGAAGCCGTAGTCGGCGGCCACGGCGTTCGCGATGTCGGAGAACGTCGCGGTGCCCTTGTCGGCCGCGACCACCAGGTACGTGTCGTCGCCGTCATAGCGCACGACACCGCGGGCCGGGACCACCGTGCCGGCGTCCAGGTTGTCGGTGAGATCGAGCATGCCGCCGATGAACAGGCGGTAGCACGCGATGCCCTCGGCGAGCAGCGCCTCGCGGTCGAGGGTCGCGTCACCGGTCGGCGCGGGCGTGCGCTTGAGTACGAACCCGCCCTTCGCGCCGACCGGCACGATCACCGCGTTCTTCACCGCCTGCGCCTTGACGAGGCCGAGTACCTCGGTGCGGAAGTCCTCCCTGCGGTCCGACCAGCGCAGGCCACCTCGGGCGACCGGGCCGAAGCGCAGGTGCACGCCCTCGAACCGGGGCGAGTACACGAAGATCTCGAACCGCGGTCGCGGTGCCGGCAGGTCCTGGATCTGGCGCGGGTCCAGTTTCACGGCCAGGTAGGACTTCGGCCGGTTCTCCTGGTCGCGGACGTAGTAGTTGGTGCGCAGCGTCGCGTTGATCAGGGTCAGCAGGCTGCGCAGGATGCGGTCCGAGTCGAGGCTGGTGACCTCGTCGATCATCTCGGTGATCTCGGCCGTCAGCGTGTCCGCGACCGCGACCCGGTCGGCCACCGCGATCGCCGGGTCGAACCGGGTCTCGAACAGCGTGACCAGCGCGGTCGCCACGGCGGTGTGGCCGAGGACGGCGTCCTCGATGTAGTCCTGGCTGTAGGGCGTGCTGGCCTGGCGGAGGTACTTCGCGTAGGCGCGCAGAACGGCGGCCTGGCGCCATTCCAGGCTCGCGCGCAGCACCAGCTCGTTGAAGCCGTCCACCTCGCACGAGCCCCGCCAGGCGGCCGCGAACGCCTCCTGGAAGCGTTCCCTGGCGCGGTCCACCTCGGTGCTCGCCCGCTCCAGCACGGCGATGTCGATGCGCAGGCCGAAGTCGAAGATCCAGCACTGGGTGCCGTCGTCGCGGCGGACCTCGTACGGCCGCTCGTCGACCACCTCGACGCCCATCCGCTGCAGCACCGGCAGCACCTGCGACAGCGTCACGCGGGAACCGGCGAGGTAGAGCTTGAACCGCCGCTCCCCCGGTTCGGCGTCCTCGGGCACGTAGAACGAGGTGTTCAGGTCGCCGTCCGAGGACAGCGCCTGCAGGCGGCGCAGGTCGGTCAGGCCGACGTCGGCGGAGAAGTCCTCTTTGTAGGCCTCCTGGAAGAACGCGGCGAACCGCAATCCCTGTTCGGACGCGGTCTCCGAGGTGATCGGGTGGCCGCCGGCCTGGTGCCGGGCCCGCCACTCGGCCAGCACCGCGTCCACCATCAGGTCGTCCCAGCT
>DATBCR010000736.1:0-15220 GCA_036270375.1 Pseudonocardiaceae bacterium
CACACCGTTCACCCCTGCCAACGGCTGACCCAGGAGGAAGCCATGCGACGAACCATCAGTGCCCTCTTACTCGCCGTCGCCATGGTCACGACGACCACGGCGACAGCTCCAGCGGCCCAGAGCGGACCGTTCACCGCGAGCCAGCGTGCCCAGCTGCTGCACATCGCCGAGGACACCTGGCGGTTCTATCAGTCCGATGTGGACCCGAACACGCACCTGCCGCTGGACAACCTCGGCCCTGGCGGCGTGCGCGGCACCTACACGTCCGCGTCGAACATCGGCGTGTACCTGTGGGCCGTCGTGGCCGCGAACGATCTCGGCCTCGTCGGCCGGCCGCAGGCACGCGCGATGATCACGCGGACGCTGACCGAGGTCCAACATCTGAAGCGGTCCAACGGTTTCCTCTACCAGTGGTACGACACGAACACCGGGGACGTGATCCGCAACCCCGGTGACGTCGACTGCCGCACCGAGACCACGCCGGTCCAGGACAACTGCTTCTTCCTGTCCGCTGTGGACAATGGATGGTACGCGACCGGTCTGGTAGTGGCGCGGCAGGCGATGCCCGAACTGACCGGCCTCGTCGACAGTCTCATCAGGCCGATGGATTTCGGGATCTTCTACGACAACCGGGCGCAGACCGCGTGCAACACGAATCCCGCGATCGCCGGCAACCAGCCGACCGGCCAGATGTACGGCGGCTTCTACGTCGACCAGGGACCCGCCGGCTACCACAACGGCGCGCTGTACAGCGACCCGCGCATCGCGATGTACATGGGCATGGGCCTGCACCAGATGCCGGGTGACGTGTGGTGGCGGACGTGGCGGACGCTCCCGCCGCAGCAGTGCCCGACCGACCCGGACTTCTCATGGCAGGGCCAGTGGCCGGTGGCCGGCAACTGGGCGAACTACACCGATCCGGTGTCCGGCAAGCAGTTCCGGGTGTGGGAAGGCCACTACACGTACCCAGGCAGTTCGCTGACGTTCGTGCCGACGTGGGCCGGCGGCATGTTCGAGGGCCTGATGGCCGACCAGGTCGTGCCGGAAACCGTATGGGGCACAAGGAGTTTCGGCCTGGCCGATGAGCGCCTTGTGCAGGTCCAGATGAAGTACGCGACGGAACAGCTGCACTTCCCGGTATGGGGCCTTTCCCCGTCCAGCACCGCGGACGATACCGGCGCCTACGGCGGCTTCGGCGCCGAGGGACTGACGTTGCCGGCGCACGCGGGCCTGTCCCAGTGCAACGGTTGCGCCACCGAGACCACGGTGACCCCGCACGCGGCCGTCATCGCGCTGGATGTGTTGCCGCAGCAGGCGTACGCCAACATCCAGGCCCTGCGCACCAACTACCCCGGCGTCTACGGTTCGGACGGCGGCTTCTACGACGCGGTGAACCCGACCACCGGCGCCGTCGGCCACCGGCGGCTCGTGCTGGACCAGTCGATGATCATGGCGGCACTGGACAACGCGCTGAACGACGGCGCACTGCAACGGGACTTCGCGCGCGACCCGGTGTCGTGGGCGGCGCGGACGTACCTGTCCATGGAGACCATGTCGCTGCACTGAGAGCGGGAGGAACTCGACCACAAAGGCGTGCTGGACCGGGTTCGACGGACGTTACGGCACATATCGTCCCGCCGACGGTGGCGCCGCTGAACAGCGGCGCCACCCGGAAACCCGGTCCAGCACAAGCATTCCTCGCCGCCACGTGGACGGCTCGATCAGTGTTGTTGATCAGGCAGGGTCACCATCGGCCGCGCGGCATCGGCCAGTTGCACGGCGAACGACGACTGGGCGGATGCCGTGGCCGGCCCTGGAGCATCCCGTACCTGCCATCGGATCCGGCCGGTCTTGTCGATGACGAAGACGACCTCGCTGTGCACCATCATCCCCGCCATCATGCCCGGCGCGAGTGTCTCGTAGGTACCCCACACCCGTTGCAGTTCGGCCAGCGGTCCGGTCAGGAACAGCCAGTCCGGCACCGCGGTAAGGGACTGGCGCTGGTCGAACGCCCGGATGAACGTCACGCGCGAGTGCATCGTGCTGGCTGCGATCGCTACGAGTTCCACCCCGCCGCCTGCCGTGCCGAGCAGGGTGCTGGCCGCGTTCAGTTGCTGCGCGATCTGCGGGCAGCCGACGCAGACCGGGTCGAGGAAGGTCAACAGCACCACCTTGCCGCGCAGCGAGGCCAGGCTGACCGGCTGGCCGGTCTCGCCGTTGGAGAGCTGGAAGTCCGGTGCCGGGAGGTCTCGCGGCACCGGTGCGCCGCCCGCGATGGCCTGCGCGATGATCGGATCCGCGTTGTGGTCCACAGAAGCCGCCGCCATCGGGACCGCGCCGACGAGGATGACGCCGACCGCTCCCAGCACGGCAAGCGACCGTGGGCTCGCCGCGGCCAGCGACCGGCGGAGCGCCGCGAAGCTCAGCCTTGTGGCCGGGACCGGGCTTTCGGCAACAGTTGTCACCGTTTGTTCGGTGACCGCGATGTAGCCACCCCACAGCAACAGGACCCACGGGACCATGCTGTTCGGGTCGGTGCCAAGGCCGCCGGGAAAGCCGAGATCCTGCACCAGAACCCAGTCCGCGACGCAGAACACGGTCGCGGCCGGCACCGCGACCCGCAGCAGCCGTGGCCGGCCACTGACGAACGCCACGCCGAGTACGCCGAGCGCGATGACCGCGAACAGGTTCACCGCGAACCCGTGCGCGCTGGTGAACGACGCGAAGCCGGACAACATGGCCGATTGGACGTGCGGCTGGGAGACATTCGCCATCGAGGAGACCATCGCGGTCAGCTGCCCGCCCGGCATCCCGGCATCGCCGCCCGGCCAGAAACCCCGGCCCGGCCACGCCTGCAGCACGGCCATCCCCAGCCAGAACACGCCGATCCCGGCCAACAGCAGCCGGCCGAGCCGTGGCGCCACCCACATCCGCAACGGCAGTGCGAGCAACGCCCCGACCACGACGTAGAGGACGACCGCGCCGGGAGCGCCGGACAGCCAGGTCAGCCCCGGCGCGAAGATCCCGCCGAAGGCCTCGCCGAACACCCAGACGATCAGCCCCCACCCCGCGCCGGCCAGTCCGGCCAGCCGGGAGGACCAGCCGGTCGGCGCGAGGATCATCCACACGCCGATCCCGACCTGGATCCACACCGCAGACGCGGCGGCCTGCACCGGATGGTACGACCAGATGGTGCCACCGAAGTTGACCACCTGCTGGACCCAGTCCGGTGAAGCCGCGGCGACCGGCGCGATGACCTGTGACGGCAGACCGCCCGCCATCTTCGGCTGCGCTTGCAGAACGCCGTCGAAGATCCACAACACCCCGAACGCGATGCGCAGGAACTTCCGCGACCTGGGTTCAGGCGCCGGTTCGGGCCGAGGGCCTGCCGCCGCCCAGCGGTGCCGTACGACGCCATACGCCAGTGCCAGCACCACGAAGATCGCGCCGACGATGATCAACTGCTGCAGCAGGGCGGACAAGAACGCGGCGACCAGCGCCGGGTTCGTCGCGGCCAGTCCAGAATCCATGCCAGGCATAAGATGTGCCTTCTCACTTGACCGGGATGTAGGGGCGCATCATTTCGTTGTCCTCGTGGTCGAGGATGTGGCAGTGCGTCATGTACGCCGGGCCGACTGTGGGATCGAAGGAGAACAGGTTCTGCCCGGGCTTGACGCCGTTGATGGCCGTGGCCTGCGGCGCCCAGCGGATCGCGTAGCGGTTCACGTAGCCGGGGAACAACTTGGCCACGTCCTTCCAGCCGGTCTCGCTGGGGTTGGGCGGAATCACCGGGCCGCTCAGGAACGGGGTGAAGGCCGGGTTGCCGCCCAACGCACCGTCGGCGTTGGGGGTGAAGTAGTTGAGCGGCGGCCCGTAGCCGGGGATGATCGTCCCCGACGGGTACGTGACCGGACCCCATGTCCCGTCGGCGGTCTCGCCGTTGAAAGTCCCGCCGGGGAACGCACCGCCCCAGGTGCCGATGTAGGTTGGCTGGCCCGTGTTCGGGTCGATGGCCACCGCCTGCCTGTTGAGAAGCTGGAACTGGATCAGGTGGATGTGGATCGGGTGCGCGTCCACCGTCGTGTTCAGGAACTCCCAGACCTCGGTCGAGCCGACCCTCGGCAGTTCGGTCATGAACAGGCCCTGGCCGAACTGGTCGGGCACGGCGCCAGGAATCGGCGGATTCCCGCCACCGTCCCGTTTGCCGGCCCACTTGCTGTTGTTGATCAAGTCGATGACCGGCGTTCCCAACGTGTTGCCGCCGTTGCCGAAGGGGTCCTCGAACTCGAACAGGACGAGCTGTCGCTTGACGGACGGGGTGACACCGGCCGCAAGAGTGCCGGTGGCCGGATTGACCAGCCGGACGATGATCGGTTCCTGGTTGTTCCCGCCCCGCAGCGGCGCGCCGCCTGCCGGGTTGTACGTCGTGTCCTGGCTGGACAGCGGCAGCGTCACCTGGAACTGCATGATCTGGCGGGTCGGGTCGGCCGGGTCGAGCGTCGCGCCGCTGGGGAACGGCGCCTGCGCGTCGTTGGTGAGCGTGAAGGTTTTGCCTGCCATGCCACCGAAGTCGATGATGATGTCGGCACGCTCGGACGGCGCCATGAACAGCCGGGTGGACGGCGTCGGCGTTCCGTCGCTCGGCGGCTCGGTCAGCCCGGGGAGCTTGACCGGGGTGTCCAGCAGGCCGCCGTCGGTTCCGATCTGGAAAATGGCCGGCCCGGTCGCCCCGCTGTTGGCGTCGACGAGGCCCATCCGAACGAACCGCGCGTTGCTGCCGTTGACGACCCGGAAGCGGTACCGGCGGGGTTCGACCTTGAGGAAGGGCCAGGTCCGGCCGTTGACGGCCATCGTGTCGCCGAAGAACTCCGGGATCCAGAACGGGTGGATCTTCTGGTTGCTCGGCGGGCCGTCGATCAGCGAGGGATTGTTCACGCTGTCCGGGAAAAGCAGTTGCCCGTTGGTGTCGAACTGACGGTCCTGGATCATCAGTTCGATTTCCTGGTTGCCGGCCGGCAGGCGCAGCGGATTGTCGTGCCGTCCGGTGTCGAACTGGTCACGAATGAAGTAGAAGGCGGCCATCCCGGAGTAGACGTTGAGGCGAGTGATCCCCAGCACGTGGTCGTGGAACCACAGCGTCGTCGCCTGCTGATTGTTGGGATAGTTGTAGATGGCGGCGTTGCCGCTGGTGGGGGATGCCGTGAAATATCCCTTGCCGTGCAGGCCGTTGTTGGTGAACCAGGCTTCTGGCACACCGTCCGATGTGGACTGGTCCTCGCCGCCGTGCAGGTGGACCACGGTGGGAATAGGCCCGGTGTACGGGTCGAACTGCATCCCCGCGTGAAGCGGATCGGCCCAGTGGATGGTCTGGTCGTAGGTCAGGTACCCGCGCAGCACTGGGTTGGTCGGGAGGTCGTTCACGTACTTGGCCGTGATGGACGTGCCCCGTATCGCCTCCACCGTCACGCCCGGCCACTGCGGGCGGGGGTTGGACCCGGACGGCCCGGTCGCGTATCCCCACAGGAAGGTGCCGTTTTGGAATGGCTCAGCCAGCGAGGTGTAGAACGAATCGGGTAGGACCCGCTGCTGGAATTCGAACATGGTCGTCTGTACGGATTGGCATGACACCCGCCGGCCAACGAAGGTAGGCAGCGGGCTGACGAACTTCGTGACGCCAGCACCCGGCAGCGCCGTCTGCGGCACCTGGACGGACGCGTTCGCTGTCTGGAAAAGTGACGGCAGCTCGAAGCCCATCACCGCCCCGGCTCCGACCACTCCTCCGATTTTCATCAGATTTCTACGACTGAGTCGGCTCATCGTCGTACCTCCTTAACGCGTGGGCAAGCTGACAGCCGAGACGAACGCTCCTGGACGATCATGGGGATCTCACATGCGGACCGGGCCGGTCCTGCGGCCGGCGCGATCACGACGCCGCACAGCCGATGGCGGTGTTGCGCAACGGTGTCCGCCGACTGATCGCACCAGTGGACGCACTGGTCTGTGGCACGTCGGGCGTGTTCCCCTCGTGCTGTGCCCGCTCGCTTCGCACGTCCTGCCTGTCGGACATCATCGTCTCCCAGCGAATTAACCGTGCAATGAAGCGGTCATGCCGAAGTTACTGCTGTTTTCCGCCGGAACCAGGACAAATGAGCCCTAGGTGGCCAAGAATCCCTTAGTCTCGGAATGACAATCGGGCGGTGCCCACCGCTGCGGTGCGGACCGCCGGTCATAGCCCGGACCTGCGGTGGAGGCCTGGTGGCGGCCAGGCGGGCGGCCAACCCAATTGGGCCAACCAGAGCGCGGCCGCCTGGCGGTGCGGCACAGGATCCTCACAGATAACTCTAAGAAGTCGACCATGGCATCGGGGTCTGTCCATCAGTTGGAAATGGGCGATGACTCGCCAGGGCGCGGTATATCAGGGAAAAGAGTGCAAACGTTCGCATTCGCAGCAATGCGGTTACCATACCGGACCCACCGAAAGGCCGTAAACCCGAGAGTTTACGGTGCTCACCCGGCGCGCCGGGGTCCGTTAACCGGACGATATTGGGCCAATCGGTTCGATTACCGATCGCGAGCGGGAGCAGGTGTCACATCCGATCCGTGGTCGGTGTCTCCATGCCGAACCGACGACCCCTGGAGGAGAACATGGCCAGCAGGATCCCCAAGGCGGAACTGACCGGCATCTACGGCTGGTTGGTCAAGCGGATGTCCCGCAAGATGCTCGGCGACGTGGCCGAGCCGGTCGAGGTGGCGTGGCACAACAGGAAGGTGCTCAACTTCAGCTTCACCCTCGGCCGCAAGGCCCAGCAGTGGGACGCGTGCGACAAGAACCTGAAGTCGTTCGCGCACATGGCGGCCGTGTCGCTTGTCGGCTGCAGCTTCTGCCTCGACCTCGGCTACTTCATGGCGCACAACGAGGGCCTCGACGAGGCGAAGGCACGCGAGGTGCCTCGGTGGCGCGAGTCGACGGTCTTCACGCCGCTGGAACGCGACGTCATGGCGTACGCCGAAGCGATGACGCAGACCCCGCCCACGGTCACCGACGAGATGTCCGCGCAGCTGTTGGCACGCCTCGGCGCGGCGGCGCTGGTCGAGCTGACGGCGTTCGTCGCGACGGCGAACCTGATGAGCCGCATGAATACCGCGTTCGGCATCGAGTCGCAGGGGTTCGCCGCGGCCTGCGAGCTGCGCCCGCTGGCCGTACCGTCCTCGGCATGAACGAGCTTGCGAGCGAACAGTCCCCACTGAAAGACGAACCGTTCGTCAGCCACCGCAGCCTGCTGTTCACCGTCGCCTACGAGATGCTCGGCTCGGCTGCCGACGCCGAGGACGTCGTGCAGGAGACGTGGCTGCGGTGGGCCGGCATCGGCGACGACGCACGGGCCGATGTGCGCGACCCGAGGGCGTATCTGGTCCGGATCGTCACCCGGCAGGCGCTCAACCGGCTGCGTTCGGTGTCCCGCCGCCGGGAGGAGTACGTCGGGCAGTGGCTGCCCGAGCCGCTGCTGACCAGCCCCGACGTGGCCGAGGACGTCGAACTGGCGGAGAGCGTGTCGATGGCGATGCTCACCGTGCTCGAGACGCTCGGGCCGGCCGAGCGCGCGGTCTTCGTGCTGCACGAGGTGTTCGACGTGCCGTACGACGAGATCGCCGAGGCCGTCGACAAGTCCGCTGCGGCGGTCCGCCAGATCGCGCACCGGGCACGCGGGCACGTGGCCGCGCGGCGCCCTCGGGTCGCGGTGAGCCGGACCGAGCAGCGGCAGGTCGTCGAGCGGTTCCTCGCCGCCCTCAGCACGGGTGACGTGCGCGGCCTGATGGACGTGCTCGCGCCGGACGTCGTGCTGTTCTCGGACGGCGGAGGCGTGGCGCCCGCGGCAAGGAAGCCGATCGAGGGCATGGCGCGGGTGTCGGCGTTCCTGTGCCGCTTCGCGGAGTTCGCGCCGGGCACCGAGATCGCGACGGTGCTGCTCAACGGTGCGGTGGCGGCTCGGATCGACCCGGCGGGTGACCTCGAGACAGCGGTCACCTTCGTGATCGAGAACGGCCGGATCACGAGCATCTACGCGATCCGCAACCCGCACAAACTAGGGCGGTTGGCCGAGGTGACGGAACTGCGGCGGTGAAGGAACCGTGGCGGGCCAACTGTTCGCTGTGGACGGACGCCGCACTCACGACCAAATGACCGAGAGGGGGACGGCCCGGGGTGGGTGGCTGCTACGCCGGACACCCACCCCGGGTCCGTCGATCTAGGGTGTCTGGCCGCGCAGCCACGCCTGGTAGCCCTGGCCGTACGTGCTGGTCGGGGTGCCGTTCCAGTCGAGGATGAGCACGTTGCCGCTGCTCGGGCACAGGCCCCACGGGTTCCATGTCCACGCCGTGTACCCGACGCCGTTCGTGTCGGCCCAGGCCATCACCTGGTCGATGTAATCGTGGGCGCACGTGTTCTGGCCGATCTCGCCGGCCTGCACCGGGACCTTCGCGGCGACCGCGCCGATTGTGCTGTCCCAGCAGGACTTCGTGATGCAGCCGTTGAAGTTGTACGAGTGCCACGATGCGATCAGGTTGCCGGTGGGATCGGTCGGCTTGAAGGCCAGCCACTGGCTCAGGTCGTTGGTCCAGGTCAGGCCGCCCACCATGATCACGTTGGTGGCTCCGGTCGAGCGCACCGCGTTGACAAGGGTCTGCATGCCGGCGACCTGGTAGCCGATGCCGGTGCAGGTGCCGCCGTCACGCAGGCAGGTCCACGCCTCGGTGGCGTTGCTGAAGTTGTTGGCCGCGTCCGGGAATGGCTCGTTGAACAGGTCGAACAGGACCGCGTTGTCGCCCTTGAACGCGCCGGCCACCTGGGTCCAGAACGTCGGCGAGAACTGCGTGTCCGGCATCGGCTTCTGGCAGGTCGCCTTGATGTCCGAGCAGCCGGCGCCGTTCCCGCTGTACTGGCCGAACGTCCAGTGCAGGTCCAGGATCACGTTCATACCGTTGGCCACCAACAGGTTCACGTAGTCCTTGACCGCCTGCTGGTACGCGGCGCCGCTGGTACCGGCCGCGGGCACGTCACTGGTGCCCAGCCAGCATTCCTCGTTCAGCGGCACCCGCACGGCGTGGATGTTCCAGGTCTTCATCGCGTCGATCGACGCCTGGTCCGCCGGGCCGTCCCACATCCCGTTGCCCTGGATGCAGGCGAATTCTCCACTGGACCGGTTTACTCCCAGCAGCCTGCGGGTGACACCGCTTGACGTGACCAGGTGATTGCCCGACACGTGCAGGGCGGGCGCCGGACCGCTGGTGCCGCCACCGGTGGTAGTCGTCGGCGGACTGGTGGTCGTTGTGGTGGTCGGTGGCGTTGTCACCGCACCAGTGCACGTGGTTCCGCTGAGCGCGAACGATGTCGGCACCGGATTCGTGCCGCTCCAGGCGCCGTTGAATCCGATGCTGGTGGACGCGTTCGTGCCGATCGATCCGTTCCAGCTCAGGTTGGTCGCCGTCACGCGTGCACCGGCCTGTGACCAGGTGGCACTCCAGCCCTGCGTCACCGACTGACTGGCGTTCGGGAAGTCGAACATCAGCGTCCAGTTGGTGATCGGTGACCCGAGATTGGTGATGGTCACGGTGCCGGTGAACCCACCGGCCCACTGGCTCTGCACGACGTAGCCGACCGAACATCCGGTGCTGGCGGCGGCGGCGGGCGGCGTTGCGGCCAGCATGCCGGCAGCCACCAGCGTCCCGGCGGCTCCGGCGGCCATCGCGGCCACCAAAGCTCTACGGCGAATCATGGAGACCTCCCGGTCGTCGAGGACTTCGCGCTGGATGCGCTGCGGCCGACGCTCATCTACTAAACCGGATTAGTCAAGGCGCCCCAGCCCGGACGCGGGATGATCGGCCCCCGGCGACCGAAACTTTCGGACCCCTACCCGACGACCGGCGCGGGCGCGTCGAGGTCGGCCAGCCAACAGCTCACCACGACGCCGTCGGCAACCGGGACGTCCGGCGGCCGTCGCGCGCACGCCGGCATGGCATGTGGACACCGGGCTATGAACACACAGGCGTCGCCACCGGCGGGGACACGCGGTGTCGGTGCGGCCTTGGCGACCGGTGCGACCCGGGATCTGGACCGGCGTGGCGCCGACTGGGCCAGCAACTGGGTGTACGGGTGTCTCGGTGTCAGGATGACCTGGTCGCTGGGGCCGCGCTCGACGATCCGGCCCCGGTACATCACCAGGATCTCGGACGCGAAGTGCCGCGCGGTGGCCAGGTCGTGCGTCACGTAGAGCATGGCCAGATTCCGCTCCGTGCGCAGCCGGTCCAGCAGGCCGAGGATCTCGAGGCGGATCGAAACGTCCAACATGGACACCGGCTCGTCGGCAAGCAACACGTCCGGATTCGTCGCGAGGGCACGGGCGATCGCGACCCGCTGCCGCTGGCCGCCGGACAGCTCGTGCGGCCGCTTGGCCGCGATGTCCTGTGCCGGCACCAGGTTCACCGACGTCAGCAGCGCGGCCACCGCGTCGTCGACCGGGATGTCCGTGCCGTGCACCAGAAGCGGGCGGCGCACGTGATGCCCGACCGTGTGCATCGGATTGAGCGACGCGAACGGGTCCTGGAACACCACCTGGAGACTGCGCCGGTACCGGCGGTTGCGGTGCGACGCCGAGCCGTGCAGCAGGATCGTGCCGGCGCTCGGGCGGACGAACCGCGCCAGCGCCCGGACCACCGTCGACTTCCCGCTGCCGCTCTCGCCGACCAGCGCCACTGTCTGTCCGGCCCGGAGGGTGACGTCGACGCCGTCGACGGCACGCAACCGGGTGCCGTGCCGCCGGTAGTCGACCGTCAAACCACGTACCTGCAAGACATCGGTCACGCGGTCACCTCGTCGAGGTTCGGCTGCGGGTACGCCGGATCGTGCAGGTGACACGCGACTTCGCCGGCGCCGTCGACCTGTCGTGCCAGCGGCAGCGTCGTGCGACACGGCGCGAACGCGTGCGCACAGCGCGGCTGGAACGGGCATCCTTGCGGTGTCTCGCGCAGGTCCGGCGGAGCGCCCGGCACGCCACGCAGGTCGCGACGCTCGGCGTCCAGGTCCGGGAACGAGCGCAGCAGCGCGCGGGTGTAGGGATGCCTCGGGTCCCGCTCGATCTGCCGGACCGGGGCCTGCTCGACGATCCGGCCCGCGTACATGATCGCCAGCCGGTCGCTGATCTCCATCAACAGGGCGAGGTCGTGCGTGATGAAGATGATCGCGAAACCGAGGTCGGCGCGCAGCAGTTCGATCCGGTCCAGGATCTCGCGCTGGACGACGACATCGAGCGCGGTCGTCGGCTCGTCCATGATCACGACGTCCGGTTGGAGGCAGAGCGCCATCGCGATCCCGACCCGCTGGCGCATGCCGCCGGACAGTTCGTGCGGAAAACCGCGCAGCCGGGCCGGATCGATGCCGACCATGTCGAGCAGTTCGGCGGCCCGCGACCGGCGCTCCCGCTTGGTCATCCCCGGCCGGTGCGCCAGCAGGATGTCGTCGATCTGGCGGCTGATCGTGGTGACCGGGTTGAGGGCGTTCATCGCGCTCTGGAACACCATCGACATGCGGTTCCAGCGGAACCGGCGCAACGCGTCGGTGTCGAGGCCGGCCAGGTCGACGTCGGTGCCGTCCGGCTCGGTGAACGTGATCGTGCCACCGGTCAGTTCGGCCGGTGGGCGCAGGAGCCGGGCCAGCGCGAACGCCAGCGTCGACTTGCCGCAGCCGCTTTCGCCCGCGATACCGAGGATTTCGCCGCGCCGCAGATCGAGCGTGACGTCCCGGACCGCGCGGACCGGTTGTGCGCCACCGTATTCGACGCTGACACCACGCGCGGACAGCACGACATCGGTGCCGTTCACCGGTTGCCCCGCAGGCGGGGATTGAGTACCTCGTCGAGGCCGAAGTTCAGCATGGACAACGCGGTGCCGACGAGCGCGATGCACAGGCCGGGCGGGACGAACCACCACCACGCGCCGGAGGCCAGCGCCGAGTCGTTCTGGGCGAAGAACAGAATGTTGCCCCAGGTCAGTTGGCTCGGATCGGCAAGGCCGAGGAACGACAGCGTGGACTGGGTGAGGATGGCCGCGATCGCCGCGTAGATGAACTGCGAGACGATGATCGGCAGCTCGTTGGGAATGAGTTCGACCACGACGATGCGCCACGGCCGCTCGCCGTAGGCGCGGGCGGCCAGCACGTAATCCCGGCCGCGCAGCGACAGCGTCTGGGCACGCAGGATCCGCGCGGACGCCGCCCAACTGGTCAGCGCGATCACCAGCACGACGGACCAGATACCGGTGTGCCGGACGTACGCGGCGATGAGGATGACCAGCGGCAGTTGCGGAATGACAAGGGCCACATTGGACACTAGCGACAACGCCTCGTCGGCCACACCGCCCGCGAACCCGCCGCCGACGCCGACGCCGACCGACACGACCGTCGCGATGACGGCCGAGAGCGCCCCGATGGCCAGCGTGGCCCGTGTCGCGTCGACGAGCTGCGTGAAGACGTCCTGGCCGATCTGGGTCGTGCCGAACCAGTGCTGGCGCGACGGCGCGGCCAGCTGCGTGCCGCCGAACGTGTTCGGGTCGCCGACCAGGTACGGGCCGACGATCGCGACCAGCGTGAACACGCCGATGATCACCAGGCCCGCCACGACGTAGCGGGAGCGCAGCGCGGCGGCCAGCCAGCCGGTCCGGTTGGCCCGGATGCCCTGCTGCGCGGCCGAACTGACGGCGGCCGTCATGTGCTGGCCCTCGTTCGCGGATCGATGAATCCGTGCAGCAGGTCGACGAGCAGGTTCGCGGCCAACACGGCCATCGTGATGACGAGGAAGATCCCCTGCATCAACGGAAAGTCGTCGTTCTGGACGGCGGTCAGCAGGTTGTAGCCGATGCCTGGATAGGAGAACACGATCTCCATGGCGAGCGCCCCTGACACGACGAAGCCGAGCGAGATGGCGAAGCCGGACACGCTCGGGATGACCGCGTTGCGCGCCGCGTAGCCCCAGAGAACCGTCCTCGGGCGCAGGCCCTTCGCTTGCGCGGCAACGACATAGTCCTCGGCGAGGGTGGAGACCATCATGTTGCGCATGCCGAACATCCACGTGCCGACCGAGCTGATCACGATGGTGAGCGCCGGCAGGATCGCGTGCCGCAGTGCTGTCGCGATGAACGCTCCGTGCCAGCCGGGTATCAGCGCCGGGTCGTAGCCGCCGGACAGCGGGAACAGGTGCAGCCGCTGCGCGAAGACGTAGCCCAGCAGTAGCGCCACCCAGAAGTACGGCATCGCCGAGAACAGCATCGTCGTCGGGACGCTCGTGTCCAGCCACGTGCCGCGCCGCCAGCCGGCCACCGCGCCCAGCGCGAGACCGACCACGACGCTGAGCAGGAGCGCCACACCGACCAGGATCACGGTCCAGTAGATCTCCTGACCGATGACCTTGGTGACCGGCAGCGGAAAGTATGTGATCGACGTGCCGAACCGCAGTGTCACCAACTGATGCAGGTATTCGACGTACTGTTGCAGGCCGTTGCCGCGGCCGAGGCCGAGCAGTTGGCGCAGCGAGTCCGCTTCGCCGGGGGCCACCGCGCCGCCCTGCGACATCCTGGCTATCAGCTGTTCGACCGGGTCGCCCGGAATCAGGCGAGGCAGCAGGAAGTTCAGCGTGATCGCCAGCCATGCCGCGACCGCGTAGAAGCCCAGCTTGCGCAGGACGTACCGCATGATCAGTGCGCGGCCGGCGTCAGGCGCATCATGACCCAGCCGAGGTCGGGTTGCAGATAGATGGCGGTGGACGCGTACGGATTGTCGGCGGTCGGGTAACCGGCCACCACATTGCCGTTGAATTCCTGTTCGTTCTGCTGTTCGAACAGTGGAATCAGCGGCACGTCCCGGATGAACTGTTGTTCGATCGTGGCGAACGCCTTTTTCTGCGTTGTCAGGTCGGTTGTCGACGCGATCGTCGTGAGGGCCGCGTCGACGGCGGGATTGGCGTAGCCGCCGTAGTTGCCGACCAGGTCCGGGGTGCCGGAACGGGGTGCGAGCGCGCTGTCGAGCATGTCGTAGTAATAGGTGTACGGGCTCGGTGTGTAGCCGTAGTTGTCGATCAACAGTTGGAAGTTGCCGTTGTATTTGTTGTTGTTGAACTGCTGGCCGGATTCGGCGTCCACGACCAGGTTGATGCCGGCCGCCTTCAGTTCCTGCTGGGCGATCTGCACGATCTGGACGTAGTCGGTGTAGGGCTGGATGACCTGCAACTGGATGGTCAGCTGTGCGCCGGCCGGGTCACGGAACGTGCCGTCCGAGCCGAGGGTGTAGCCGGCGTGCGTGAGGATGTCCTTGGCCTGGTTGGGATCGCCGGCCGGCAGTTTCCGGTTGGCCAGTGACGGATCGAGGACGTTGCTGTAGTTCGGGGTGAGCAGTGCCATCGGGTTCGTGGCCGGCGCGTTCCCGTCGTAGACGGTCTTGCTGATGAAACCCCGTTGCAGCGCGGCACTGATCGCCTGGCGCACCGGCAACGCCGCGGTGGGGCCATTCTTGTAGTTCGGCACCAGGAACGCGACCGAGAGCGGGATGTTGATCATGCGGAAGTTCGGGTTCTTGGCGAGATAGTTCCGTTGGACATTGGGGATGTAGTTGCCGCCCCAGTCCAGTTCGCCCGCCGCAAGCGCCGCGTTCGACGCGTTGTTGTCCTTGTAGGAGAGGAATCGGACGGTCTTGAACTTCGGCATGTTCGGTTGGTAGTAATGCGGGTTCGCGGTGAGTGTCAGGGCCTCCGGCGTCACCGACGAGACCACGTACGCGCCGGTGCCCACCGGTGTCGCGTTCGCGAACGTGGCCGGATCCGATACGCCGGACCAGACGTGTTTGGGCAGGATGAACGTCTTGCCCGCGATGAAGAACAGGTCCGAGAACTCGGGGCGGCTGAACGACAGCGTGACCGTGTGCGGGTCCGGGGTGGCGACCGAGGTCAACGGCAGGTTGAACTGATTGAGCGCCTTGTTCGTGATCGCCAGTTGGAACGTGAACGCGACGTCCGCGCTGGTGAACGGCTGGCCGTCGGACCACGTCACGCCGGATCGGAGGGTGAAGGTGATGGACGTGCCGTCCGGCGACCACTTGTAGGCGGTCGCGAGCCACGGGCTGACTCGGCTCGCGTCGACGGTGTCGAAGTAGTACAGCGGCTCGAAGATCATGCCGCCGGTG
>DATBCR010000737.1:0-1679 GCA_036270375.1 Pseudonocardiaceae bacterium
AATGCCGACCTGCCGGACCCGGAGGCGGTGCTCGCCGACCCGGATTCGTTCGAACTGCCGGAGCGCAGTGACCGGGCGTTCGCCGTGCTGACGGCGGTCGCGTCGGTCGCGATCTCGCACGGCGACGCGGCATCGTGGACGGCGGCCTGGCGGGTGCTCGCCAAGGCGACCGCGCCGGCACCCGACGTCGCAACGCTTGTCGCGCAGTCACTTGCCGCGGCGCGACCGGCCGGTGCCGCGCTGCCGCCGGAGGTGCTCGGGCTGACCCCGGTGCTGCGAGCCGCCGGCCTGCTCGGTGACAAGGGGGACGGGCGGTGATCGGTTCGACATGACACTGCGCCTACGCCGGATCGACGCGCTGACCGTTGCCCAGCGGCAGAAGTGGGCCGCCGCGCGGGTGTGGACCGCGCGGCAGGCGCCGTACCTGGCGTCCGCGATCCTCGCGCTGGAACCGATCGTGGTGGAACAGATCGGCGGCGCCGGCTACGACCTGCGCGCGTTCCCGACGGACACCGCGTGGCACGTGTACTTCGGGCCGGACGTCGTGGACGACGCGACCGTGCCGGAGATCGGTTTCTGGCTGCTGCACCAGGTCACGCATCTGTTGCGGCACCACGCAAACCGCTATCCGGGCGAGGTGTCGACCGAGACGACGTTGACACCGCTGACCGGGCGTGGTCCGGACCAGTGCCGCTGGAACCTGGCCACCGACGCCGAGATCGACGACGACCTGTCCATCGACGCACTGCACATGCCCGAGCGCGCGGTCACCCCGAGCAGTATCGGCATGCCGGACGCCCAGATCGCCGAACAGTACTGGGATGCGGCGCTCGCCGAGGGGCGCGACGTGGTCGACCAGCCGGACTGCGGGACGGGCTGCGACGGTCAGCCGAGGGACTGGAACTGTGGCTACGCAGGGCTTTCCGAGACCAGCCAGAAGCTGCTCGGCCGGGACGTGGCGCGCCGCATCCGTGAGCACAGCCGCAACCGGGGCACCGTCCCGGCCGGCTGGCAGCGCTGGTCGGACGATGTGCTCGAGCCGGTCGTGAACTGGCGGACGGTGCTGCGCTCGGCGATCCGGCGGGCGGTCGCGGATGTCGCGGGCCGGGTCGACTTCAACTACCGCCGGCCGTCCCGGCGTGCCGCCGCGCTGCCGCAGGTGATTCTGCCCAGCCTGCGCCAGCCGCTGCCAAGGGTCGCGGTGGTGATCGACACGTCCGGCAGCATGAGCGACGACATGCTCGCGCAGGTGCTCGGCGAGGTGTCCGGGCTGCTGACAAGCCTTGGCGTGGCACGGGATCGGCTGCACGTGGTGTGCTGCGACGCCACGGCCTACGAGGCACAGCGGGTGCTCAGCGCGGCCGACGTGCGGCTGCTCGGTGGCGGCGGCACCGACATGGGTGCCGGCCTCGCCGCGGCCGCCGAACTGCGGCCCCGCCCGGACCTGGTCATCGTGCTCACCGACGGGCACACGCCGTGGCCGCACCGCCCGCCTGGCAAGGCGAAAGTGGTGGTGGGACTGATGGATCCCACCGGCAACGTGCCGGACTGGGCCGCATCGGTGACCATCGATCCCAACACCATGGGGAGCGCTCGATGCCCATGAGGCGCTTCGGCGATCCGGACGATCCGGATCGGCCGCCCGAGGACCTGACGTACTGGCTGGCCGCGGGCCTGCG
>DATBCR010000738.1:0-2657 GCA_036270375.1 Pseudonocardiaceae bacterium
GAGGAGGCTGGTCACCCGGTGATGTACTGGTTGATGAAGCACGTACTGCTCGGCCCGCCACTGAAACTCGTGTTCCGGCCCAAGGTCGAGGGAGCCGAGCACATCCCCGCCACCGGGGGCGTCGTCCTGGCCAGCAACCACCTCGCCGTCGCCGACTCGTTCTTCCTGCCGCTGGTGGTGTCCCGGCGGGTGACGTTCCTTGCCAAACGGGAGTATTTCACCGGCAAGGGCGTCAAGGGCCGGCTGAAGCGGTGGTTCTTCGCCGGGGTCGGCCAGGTGCCGATCGACCGGTCCAGTGGCGCCGCCGCGCAGGCCGCGCTGGACACCGGGGTCCGGCTGCTCACCGAGGGCTACATGCTGGGCATCTACCCTGAGGGCACCCGCTCGCCGGACGGCCGCCTCTACAAGGGCAAGACCGGCCTGGCTAGGATGGTGCTGCAGGCCGGCGTGCCGGTCGTGCCGGTCGCCATGGAAGGCACAGACAAGGCCAACCCCATCGGGTCCAAGATGTGGCGCCCGTACCCGATCCGCATCCGGATAGGCGAGCCGCTTGACTTCTCCCGCTACGACGGCCTCGCCGGCGACCGTTTCGTGGAGCGGTCCATCACCGACGAGATCATGTACGCGCTGATGGAGCTGTCCGGCCAGGAGTACGTCGACGTGTATGCCACCAAGGTCAAGGCCGACATGGAACGCGCGAGCGCGACAGCGGCCGACCTGGCGCCCCGACAGCCGGCCGAGGTGGAGACCGGCCGGGTCCCCGAGACCAGGGCGGGCTGAGGACGGCTGAGCCGGTACGGGCTGATCAGCGGCGACCGATAGTGTCGACAGGTGCGGTACTTCTACGACTGCGAGTTCATCGAGGACGGCGTCACCATCGAACTGGTGTCGATCGGCGTCGTCGACGAGGAGGGCCGCGAGTTCTACGCCGTGTCCACCGAGTTCGACCCGGCGCGGGCCGGCGTGTGGGTGCGTCAGCACGTCCTGCCGAAGCTGCCACCCCCGGGTGACCCGGCATGGCGGTCGAGGGCCAGGATCAGGCAGGACCTGATGGCCTTTCTCGGGGTGAACGAGTCCGACCGGTGTGAGTTGGAGCTGTGGGCGTGGATCGCCGCATACGACCATGTCGCATTGGCCCAGTTGTGGGGCGCGATGCCGGCGATGCCGAGGGCGCTGCCCCGGTTCACAAGGGACCTGCGCCAGCGTTGGGAGGACGTCGGCCGGCCACGACTGCCGCAGGCGCCGTCGGACGCGCACGACGCGCTCGCCGACGCAAGGCACAACCTCCTCCGGTGGCAGGTGATCGAGGCGGAACGCCGGAAACTGGGCTTCCCGACGAGCTGAGCGAGCGTGCGGCCAGCGAGCGGGAGTACCCGGCCACCCGCCACACCCCCGTTCCGCCGAACGGTCCAGAATGGTCTAGACCATGAGCTTCCAAACTGTGGTCTCGAAGGTTGCTGCACCGATCCAGCCATGGCACCCTCTGCGGTGCCGACACGGATGCCGGCGCCGTGCCGGCCAATTGAGGAGCGAATGAGATGCGTATCGGTGTGCTCACCGGCGGTGGTGACTGCCCTGGCCTGAACGCGGTGATCCGCGCGGTCACCCGCAAGGGGATCGAGGCACACGGCTGGGAGGTGGTCGGCTTCCGCAACGGATGGCAGGGGCCACTGGAAGGACTGACCCGCCCGATCGGGCTCGACGACGTCGAGGACATCCTCGCGCGCGGCGGCACCATTCTCGGCTCGTCGCGGACCAACCCGTTCAAGGTGGACGGCGGCGTGGACCGGATCCGCAAGGTGCTCACGGACAACGAGGTGGACGCCCTCGTCGCGATCGGCGGCGAGGACACCCTCGGCGTCGCCAAGCGGCTGACCGACGAGGGCATCGGCGTCGTCGGCGTGCCGAAGACGATCGACAACGACCTGAACGCGACCGACTACACCTTCGGCTTCGACACGGCGGTGTCGATCGCCACCGAGGCGATCGACCGCCTGCGCACCACGGCCGAGTCGCACCACAGGGCGCTCGTGGTCGAGGTGATGGGCCGGCACGCCGGTTGGATCGCGCTGCACTCCGGCCTTGCCGGCGGTGCCAACGTGATCCTGGTGCCGGAACGTCCGTTCAATCTCAACGAGGTGATCGACTGGGTGCAGAGCCGCTTCGAACGGCAGTACGCGCCGATCATCGTGGTCGCCGAGGGCGCGATTCCCGCCGGTGGCAACGAGGTGCTGCTGTCCGGCGAGAAGGACGCTTTCGGTCACGTGCAGTTCGGCGGGATCGGCGACTGGCTGGCCAAGGAGATCGCCACGGCCACCGGCAAGGAGTCCCGCGCGGTGGTGCTCGGCCATGTCCAGCGCGGCGGCACACCGACCGCGTACGACCGCGTGCTGGCGACCCGGTTCGGCCTGCACGCCGTCGATGCCGTCGCGGACGGCGCCTTCGGCGTCATGGTTGCGTTGCGCGGCACCGACATCGTGCGCGTCAAGCTGTCCGAGGCCACGGCCGAACTCAAGACCGTCCCTGCGGAGCGCTACAAGGAGGCCGAAGTCTTCTTCGGCTGAGCTGAACTCTGGGTCGAGACGGTCACGGGACGGTATCCGCCGCAGCGGATACCGTCCCGGCTTGTCGATTGGTCCTGTGGTTCGGCCGGTCAG
>DATBCR010000739.1:0-1658 GCA_036270375.1 Pseudonocardiaceae bacterium
CGCGGATCGAAACCCTTGGGCGGCAACGGGTTCAGCCGAACACCTTCGGGCAGGGCAATAACAGGCTGGTTCATGGTCGACTCCTTCGACAGGAATGGGGGCGCCGAGGGGGCACCCCGTCAATCAGTCAAGGGTGGGAACCGTGGCCCTGGATACCACCACCGTCTTGATCGTGTCTCGAACCGTGACAGCGCCGCTGTCCACTGTGGTCATGCGACTGTGGTCATGCGGCGGGGAGGTCGGGACTGAGCCGTTCCGGCAGCGTGTCCAGCACGAGAGCGGCCGCGCCGCGGACGCCCGCGCTGTCGCCGAGAGTGCTTGCGACGACGCGCAATGCCTGGTGCTGCGCGTGCATCGTGTCGCGCTGGAGGGTGCGCCGCAGCGGTTCGAGCAGGACGTCTTCCGCTGCGACCAGGTCGCCGCCGATCACGATCAGTTCCGGGTTGAGCAGCATCACGGCCGACGCGAGGGCGCGGCCGACGGCCTCGCCCGCGTCCTCGATCATCCGCACGGCGCCGCTGTCGCCGGTACGCACGAGTTCGGCGAGATCGGCGACCCGCACCGGGCTCGGCCGGCCGCGGCTGAGCAGTTCGGCGATCGCTGTCGGGCTGGCCACGGTTTCCAGGCAGCCCCGGCGACCGCATCGGCAGATCGCCCCGTACGGATCGACCGTCACGTGGCCGAGTTCGCCCGCGAGGCCGTCGCGGCCGTGCACCATCCGCCCGTCGCACACCACGCCGGCGCCGATACCGGAGGCGAGCCGCAGGTACACCACGTTGCCGCAGCCCTGTGCCGCGCCGAAACGGCGCTCGGCGAGCACACCCGCGTCGGCGTCGTTGATGATCCGCGTGGTGAGGCCGGTGCGCTGCGCGAGTTCGTCCGCCGGGCGGGTGCCGGCCCACCTTGGCATGATGTTCTCCGCGTGGAGTTCGCCCTGGCCGGCGTCCACGGGACAGGCGATCCCGAGGCCGATGCCGAGTACACGGTCGTGCCGCACGCCTGCCTCGGCGATCGCGGTGTCGACGAGTCGGATGGCGACGTTCAGCGTGCCTCGGGGATCGTCGTCGACGTCCAGCGGCTCCGTGTCGTCCCAGCACGACGTGCCGACCAGGTCGGTCAGCATCGCCCGGACATGGTCGTGGCCGATGTCGAGGCCGATCGCGTACCCGGCGTCCGGGCGCAGGGACAGCAGTTGCGGCGGCCGACCGGTCCGGCCGCCGGGCGCGGCGTCGGCGATCTCGGCGACGATGCCGGCACCGATCAGGTCGTAGACCACCGATCCGACGGTCGCCCTTGCCAGGCCGGTCCGTTGGACCAGGTCCGTCCGCGACAATCGCGGAGTTTCGGTGAGCGCCTGAAGCACGCGCACCCGACCAAGGTTCCACAGGCCGATAGGTGCGTCGGTGCTGGTAGTCGGACCGGTCGGCGTGGCTGGCACGGGCACATTTTATCAGCACAACGAGCCGGATTTAGTCGAAACTACGGTCAGGTGCGCCGCGCAACGGCAGGTCAGGTGTGGATGAGTGAACGGATCATGCTTGCCTTTTGTCTAGATTCGAATTAAGTAGTGAACTAGGCCTCGGCGACGTGCCGAGCTTGCCGTTCGGGCAGCCCGACGGTTCGTCCCGAAGGACACCAGGATCGAGGAATCAACGATG
>DATBCR010000740.1:0-4725 GCA_036270375.1 Pseudonocardiaceae bacterium
GGCGAGCCCGAGCACGACACCGAGCACCGCGGCGATCAGCTTCCGGCGCATGCGACCCCCATCGAACGCGGTGCCCGCTCCCGTTGAGCGGTGCACCATGTGTACCCGGACGAGCATTACCTGGTATGACAATTCTTGACAAGATTCGGGGAATTCGGCCCATCCGTCGGCAGGGGGATCGGCGTGGCACCCGGAACACAGACCGGCAGTGACACCGAGTCGGCCACCTTCGGTGCCCTGCTGCGCTATCTGCGGGTGCGGGCCCGGCTGACCCAGCGCGAACTCGGCCGTGCCGTCGGCTACAGCGAGGCCCAGATCAGCCGGCTGGAGGGCCAGCACCGGGCGCCGGACCCGACCGCGGTCGCCGCGCTGTTCCTGCCCGCGCTGCGGCTGGACCGGGACCCGGATACCGGCCGGCGGCTGGTCGCGCTCGCCCGTACCGCGCACCAGACCAGGGACACGGCCGGTGACCTGGCCGAACTGCCGCCGCTACCGGTCAACACGGTCGCGAGGGACAGCCGGCTGGACGCGCTGAATCGCTTACTGGACACCGAACGGCGGGTCGTGCTGTGTGGGTTGCCCGGTGTCGGCAAGACGACCTTGGCCACGCTGGTGGCCCGGCGGCGGGCGACCACGCAGCCGGTATGCTGGCTGACGCTGACCGCCGGTGTCACCGATTCGGTGGCCGCGCTGCTCCGTCGGATGGCGGCGGTTCTGGTGCGGCACGGGCGAAACGCGGCCGGCCCGCTGGTGCGCGGCGAGGCCGAGACGCCGATCGCGCTGGACGAGCGGCTGCGGCTGCTCGGCGAGGCGATGGCCGACGTGCGGCTGCTGCTGTGCCTCGACAACGGTCAGTTGCTCGCCGACAACGAGCCGCTGCTGCGGGTGCTCACGCACCTGACGGCCACCACCATGATCGAACTGTTGGTGCCGAGCCGCGTGGACATCGAGTTGGCCGGGGCGACGGCGCACCAGCTCGGCGGGCTCACGACGGCCGAGGGACGGGCGCTGATCGACCTGTTCGGCGGGCTGCCGGACAACGTGGTCGATCCGCTGTTGGCACGGACCGGCGGCAGTCCGATGCTGTTGCGCCTCGCACTCGGCCAGATCCGGGACGATCCGGTCGGTCTGCTGCGCCAGTTGGACGCCCGGCCGGAGGTGGGCCGGTACCTGCTGGACACGACGGTCGGCGAGCTGAGCGAGTCGGGACTGCGGCTGCTCCAACTGATCGCGGTGTTCCGGACGCCGGTCGATCCGTTGGCGCCCGGGCTGATCGAGCTGTGCGAGCGGTTCGGCGGGCCGTCGGACGTGTTGGGCGCGGCGGCGGAACTCCGGCATCGGCAGTTGCTCGCGGCGCCGCCGCCGCATCCGTTGATCCACGACCGGGTGTTGGCCGGGCTGGCCGCGGAACCCGTGCTGGCGCAACGGTTGCACGCCATCGCGGCGGCGTGGTGCGACGGCGTCGACGACGTGGTCGAGGCGGTGTGGCACCACGTGCGGGCCGGTGCTTTCGTTGCGGCGGCGGGGTTGTTGGTCGCGCGGACCGCGGACTTGATCGACAGGGGCCAGGCCTCGGTGGCGGTGGCGCTGGCCGACGACGTGCTCGGCGAGGTCGGCCCGGACTGGTCGTTGTTGCTGGCCAAAGGAGATCTGCTGGCGCAGACCGAGGACGCGGCCGACGCGGAGGCGTGCTACCGGTTGGCCATGCGGCACGCGCCGACCACAGCCGGCCGCGGTCAGGTGGCCGGGCGGCTCGCCGAGCACTACGCGCTGCGCGGCCGGCCGGCGGAGGCGTTGGAGTTGTGTGGGCAAGCGAAAGCGCTCGGTGTCGGCGGTCTGCTCGCGGCGCGGTTGGGCGCGGTGGAGTGCCGGGCGCTGGTGTCGCTCGCGGACTACCAGGAGACACTGCGGGCCGGCCGGACCGCGTTGGCGCTGCTGGACACCGTGCCCGGTGCGCGGGCGCGGGAGGTCGCCGAGATCACCGTGCGGGTCTACAACGCGACCGGTCAGGCGCGGCGGCGGCTCGGCGACCGGGTGCGGGCGGTGGAGGACCTGGGTCAGGCGGTGGACACGGCACGGGCGGCCGGGCTGCGCACGCTGACCGGGCGGGCGCTGTTCGGGCTGGCCGGGGTGCACGTCGACATGGGGAAGCTGGACCGTGGCGAGGCGTGCTACGCCGAGGCACTGGATGTCATCCGGTCGGTCGGCGATTTCCATTGCCTGGCAAGGACTCTGCACGCACAGGGAGTGCTGCGGCACTATCGTGGCGACCCGGTCGGGGCGCGGGCGCTGCACGAGGAGTCGCTGGCGGTGAAGCGGCGGATCGGTGATCTCGGCTCGCTGGCCATCTCCCGGATCGGCCTGGCACAGGCATTGTTGGCGTGTGGCGAGGTGGCGCGGGCGGAGGAGTTGTTGACCGGCCCGGAAACGATCGACGACCCGTGGCTCCGCACCCACGCCGTGGACACCCTGGCGATGATCCGGATGGTCGCCGACGGCGGCCTGTCCGACCCGGTCCGCGCCACCCTGGACGAAGCGGGCGCGCTGGCCAAATCGGTCGGCGCCGATCCGCAGCTGATGGCGATGATCGCGGTGCACACGGCGGTCGCCGAGATCGCCGCCGGCCATGCGGACGAGGCTGCCCTGCTGCTGGCCGCGACACCACTGGCCGACGACTACGAAGTACTCCCGATGGAGGCCGAATTCGTCCGCGGCGCGATCGAGTTGGTGCGGGGCAACAGATCCGGCGTACGAGCGGCGGCGGACCGGATCACCGACCTGGTCGCCGACGGCCGCCCACGGATGTACCTACCGGCGGCCCAACGCCTCCGCGCCGCCACCCACGACGCACCGCCGACGAGCACACTGCCCCGAATGCTGTGGGTCCTGACCAGTACTTAGGACTCCGGTGCCTGTTCGGTGTCCTCGGGTGGTTCCGGCTGTTCTTCCGGCGTGTCCAACTGCTCGTGCAGTTCGTTGTACGCCGCTTCGGCCGCCTTCTGTTCGGCTTCCTTCTTCGTCCGGCCGTCGCCCGCGCCGTAGCGCTTGCCGGCCACCACCACCGTCGCGGTGAACTCCTTGCGGTGGTCCGGGCCGGACTCGTCGACCTGGTACTCCGGGACGCCGAGGCCGGCCGCCGCGGTCAGTTCCTGCAGGCTGGTCTTCCAGTCAAGGCCGGCGCCACGACGAGGGGCCTCGGCGAGCAGCGTGTCGAACAGGCGGTGCACCAGCGCGCGGGCCGGTTCCAGGCCGTGTTCCAGATACACCGCGCCGATCACGGCTTCCAGGCCGTCCGCGAGGATGCTGGCCTTGTCCCGGCCGCCGGTCATCTCCTCGCCGCGACCCAAGAGCAGATACGCGCCGAGCCCGCCCTCGCCGAGACCACGGGCGACGCCGGCCAGCGCGTTCATGTTCACCACGCTGGCGCGCAGCTTCGCGAGCTGGCCCTCGGGCAGCGTCGGGTGCGCGCGGTACAGGTGATCCGTGACGACGACGCCGAGCACCGCGTCACCGAGGAACTCGAGGCGCTCGTTCGGCGGCAGGCCGCCGTGCTCGTAGGCGTAGGACCGGTGGGTCAGGGACAGGACGAGCAGCTCGGTGTCCAGGGTGACACCGAGCGCTGCCAGGAACGGGGTGCGGTCGGCGCGTTCGCCGCGCGGGCCCTTACCCCCCATGACGCGTCAGATCCGGTCAGGCCGGGCTGACAATTTGGCGGCCGTTGTACTGCCCGCATGTCGGGCACACCACATGCGGCAGCTTCGGTTGCCGGCACGCCCGGTTGGAGCACGCCACCAGGGCGGGGGCCGCGGCCTTCCACTGGGAACGGCGGGCTCGGGTGTTCGAGCGGGACATCTTCCGCTTCGGGACGGCCACGACTACTTCTCCTCGTCAAAACGCTGTCGACCGCGCTGCTGGGGTAATCCGCAGGGGTGGTCCGACATCAGTTGTCAGCTACCCCGCCGAACCGATCTTGCAAAGCGGCCCAGCGAGGGTCAATCGTCTCATGCCGGTGATCCGGTCCGAGATCCGCCCACCGCCCGCCGCAGCCCGCGCACAGGCCACGGCAGTCCGGCGAGCACAGCGGGGCGGGCGGCAGCGCGAGCACGACCGCGTCGCGCACCACGGGCTCCAGGTCGACGAGATCGTCCACGAGCCGGAAGACCTCGTCGTCGTCGGTCGTGGTGTCGGTCGCGCTGTTCGGGTAGGCGAACAGCTCGGTGAACTCGACCGCCACCCGTTCGGTGAGCGGGTCGAGACAGCGGGCGCACTCGCCGTCCATCTCGGTGGTCGCGGTGCCTGTGACGAGCACGCCCTCCACGACCGATTCGAGCAACACGTCGAACTCGACCGCGCGACCGCTCGGCAGCAGGACGACGGGCTCGAAACTCAGCTCGTGGTCGAACGCGGCGGTGCGCTGGTAGCGACGGCTGGTGCCCGGCCGTCGACCGAGATCCCTGGTGTCGATGACCCAGGGACCGGCCTTGGCCGGACGCGCGCCGGACGAACGATGATTAGGCATGGTGTGGTGCCGTGATAACGGGACTCTCCCGCGCACAGCCCTACCAGAGTACGGGAAAGACCCGCCGAACGAGAAATGAGTAAGTCTTGATCACACTGACGGGTAGTCACTCACGGTAGTCGAACGGCCGGCCGTTGGTGGCGGCCATCGGGGTGTGCAGGCGGGAGCGGCCTTTGCCCACGGTGCGGAGGGTGTGGGTGAGCAGT
>DATBCR010000741.1:0-4210 GCA_036270375.1 Pseudonocardiaceae bacterium
ACGCCGGTGCCGGTCGCCGAGACCGTGTTCACCAGCAGGCGCGGCATCACCAGCCACCAGGCCAATCCGTGGCTGATGCTGGACGCGGGCGACGCGGACGAGGACACCGGCGAGGTGTGGTCGGCGGCCCTTGCGTGGAGCGGGAGTTGGCGGATCACCCTGCACCGCGACCCGACCGGCCGGGTCGGTTGGACCGGCGGGTTCGGCCACGACACGACGAGCTGGCTGCTGGCGCCCGGCGAATCCATGGACACGCCCGTTTTCGCTGGTCTGTATGCCAGGAACGGGTTCGGCGAGACAAGCCGGGCATGGCACGACTACACGAGGGCGCACGTGCTGCGGCACCCGGCCGAACCCCGGCCGGTGTTGTACAACTCTTGGGAGGCAACGGCTTTCGACGTGAGCGAGCAGGGGCAGTTGGCGTTGGCCACGACCGCGGCCGACCTCGGCGTCGAACTGTTCGTGATGGACGACGGCTGGTTCGGCGCCCGCCGCACCGATCACGCCGGGTTGGGCGACTGGCAGCCGTATCCGGGCGCGTTCCCGAACGGGCTGCGGCCGCTCGTCGAGTCGGTGCACAAGCTCGGGATGGCGTTCGGCCTGTGGGTGGAACCGGAAATGGTCAATCCGGACAGCGACCTGTACCGGGCGCACCCGGACTGGGTGCTGCACATGGCGAACCGCCGTCGCACCACCTTGCGCAACCAGCTCGTGCTGAACTTCGCGCGGCCGGACGTGGCCGAGTGGGCGCTGGACTGGCTTGACCGGCTGGTCGTCGAGAACGATCTGGACTACCTCAAATGGGACGCGAACCGGCCGTTCACCGAGGCCGGCTGGCCCGGCCACGCGGACCCGGACCGGTTGTGGATCGACCACACCCGAGGGGTCTACCGCATCATGGAACGGTTGCGCGCCAACCATGCAGGTCTTCGGATCGAGGCGTGTTCCGGTGGTGGCGGCCGGACCGATCTCGGCATTCTGGCGTATACCGACCAGGTGTGGACGTCGGACAACACGGACGCGGCGGACCGGATCGCCATCCAGCACGGCTACAGCCAGATCTACCCGGCGCAGACCATGGCGGCGTGGGTCACCGACTGCCCGAACCCGATCACCGCGCGCACGACGCCACTGGTGTTCCGTTTCCACGTGGCGATGGCCGGGGCGCTTGGCATCGGCGGGAACCTGTCCACCTGGTCGGACGGCGATCTGGCGCTGGCCACCGAGCTGATCGGGACGTATCGGGAGATTCGACAGACGGTCCAGCACGGCCGGCAGTATCGACTGGCGCACGGCCCGTGGCTGACGTCGGTGGCGTACGTCGCGGCCGACGGTGCCGAGGTGGTGGTTTTCGGTTGGCGCATCACAGAACCGTTCGGCCACCGACCGATCCTGGTGCGGCTGGCAGGGCTCGACCCGGCCGCTCGCTATCGCGACGAGCGCACCGGCAACGTCCATACCGGCGCGGCGCTGCTCATATCCGGTATCGACCTCGCTCTGCCGGATGGTGACCATTCCAGCGTGCTGATCCGGTTGCAGCGATTGCCGTGACCGGGCGCGACCTACATGATCGAATCAGCAGCGGTCGGTATGGTTCGATCATGCGGGTCGCGAGCGACGTCGGCTTGCCACTACACAGTCCGGCCGCCGCTGTGGTGTTCACCACGGTGCTCACGATGGGTCCGCTGTCACGGGTGGACGTCGCCGAGCGCACCGGCCTGTCGTCGGCCGCGGTGACCAAGGCGGTCCGGCCGCTGCTGGACGGTGGTTATCTCGAGGAGTCACCGGACCAGCGGGTACACGTCGGCCGGCCGGCCAGTCCGCTGCATGTGCGGTCGGAGGCGGCGTTCTTCGTCGGGGTCAAGGTCACGGCCGACGAGCTGATAGGTGTCGTGACGGATCTGCGGGCACGGGTCCGGGCGGTGCGGCACCGGGCGCTCGGGGATCTCGGCGTGGCAGCGGTGGTCGACGGGATCGCCGCTGTGGTGCGGGATCTGATGCGTGCGGACCCGGCTTTCCGCCCCGCGGTGCGGTGTCTCGGGGTAGCGGTGTCCGGCGACGTCGACCGTCGGACCGGGCGGGTGCACTATTCGCCGTTCCTGGGGTGGCGGGATGTGGCGCTGGTCGACCTGGTGCGGAACGCGACCGGGTTGCCGACCGTGCTGGAGAACGACGTCCGGGCGTTGACGGTGGCCGAGCAGTGGTTCGGGGCGGGGGTGGGGGTGAGTTCGTTCGCGTTGGTGACGGTGGGGACGGGGATCGGGTGCGGGATCGTGGTGCACAACGCGGTGATCGAGGGATCGCGGGGGGTGGCCGGCGAGATCGGACATGTGCTGGCGGAGGCGGACGGGCCGTGGTGTCACTGCGGCAACCGGGGGTGCGTCGAGTCGATCGCGGGTGCGGAGTCGTTGCTCGCCGAGTTGCGGGCCATCGCCGGGGATCCGGAGTTGAGCAGCGCTGACGCGATGTTGCTCGCACATGCCGGGGACCGGCGGTTGCGGGCCGGGTATCGGAGGGCGGGGCGGGCGATCGGGTTGGCGCTGGCGACGGTCGCGAACCTGGTGGGGCCGGAGCGGATCGTGTTGTCGGGCGAAGGGTTGGCCGCGTTCGAGCTGTATTGCGACGAGGTCCGGGAGACGTTCGCGGCACGAACGTTCGGCGGGGCGGTGGAGTGCGAGTTGATCGTGCGGCCGCTGCCGTTCGAGGAGTGGGCACGGGGAGCGGCGGCGGTGGGGATCCAGACGTTGATCACGCCGGGGCGGTGATGTCCTGAGTCAAGAGGGCGGCGAGGCGCTGGAGTTGCCGTTCGTGCACGCTGCTCACCCATTCCCAGCCGGGCTTGGCCGATGGGCCGACCCGCGGGTCGGCGGGAACACCGTCACGCAGGGCATGCACGTACGCGCGATCCTGGTCGATCCGTGCGCGTACCTGATCAGCTCCGCCGACGGACCCGTGACCAGGTACGAGGACATCGACATCGTCCGCCACGCCGTCGAGCAGTTGCAGCGCGGTGAGGTAGTCCTCGATCGGGTCAGCGGTGCCGTTGAAGTCGAGCATCGGGATCAGGACATCGGAAAGCATGTCGCCGGCGACGAGGACCCGGCGTTCCTCGATCAACAGCGCCGCATGACCCGGGGCATGCGCCTGATGCTCGATGATCCGGACTCCAGGGCCGTCCCAAGGAATCTGTGTCGTCCCGGCGGGCAGGCCGGTGATGAGGCCGAGCAGGTCCCACGGCATGTGCTCGGCGATGTCCGGCGGTATCAGCTCGACCATGCGGGCCTTCCCGCGCGCGTCGGACAGCTGATCTCGGACAACGGCCGCGGTGGCCGCGCAGCGGGCGGTGCCGTAACGAGGCGCCGAGCCGAACTGGGCGTGCCAGAGCACGTGATCCCAATGCGGGTGCGTAGCAAACCCCGCCACAACGGGCTGGCCCAACTCGCGAAGGTCGTTCGCGATGGCGACCATCTCGTGGCCGTGAATCCCGGGGTCGATGAGCAACACGCCGGCCCGGCCTTGCACGACAACAGCGTTGCTCTCGCAGAACTCGCTGTCGTGGATCAGCACACCCTCCGTGACCTGCCTCAGCACAGGACTCCTTCCGATTGCGAGCGGCGTTCGAACATATGTTCTATACTAGGGGGGTCGCGGAGGGAGGCGTCGATGCGGAGAGGGATGCACTACCTGACGGTGCCCCGGCATGTGGAGGTCATGGCGCACACGGGTTCGGAGTCGCTGAGCCACATGATCGAGTGGGTGGACGACCTGCGGTTACGGGGTATGGTGGGACCTCGGATCGCGCTGGGCCGCCTGGTGGATGCCGGGTCGTCACCGGTGGGGCGGTTGCACGTCGGACCGGGCGCGGACGCGTTGATCACGGAGGGCGGCCACCTCGTATTTCGACCCGATCCGAGAGGCGGGGTCGGACGTCTTGAGGTGGTCGACTCGGAACGCTTCTATCGAGAGTTCCAGCGCGCCTAGGATCGCGCCGGCGGCTGATAGAAGTTGCGCTCCCACCGATGCTTGGCCAGCGCACTCCGCCACTCCTCCGACAATGGCGACTGGTCGCCGATCACCACGTTGCGCTCCACATTACGCACCGACCGCATACCCACAATCACGGTCGACACCGCAGGCTCAGCCAGCACGTACCTCAACGCAGTCGCCGCCACATCATCCGCCCCGATACCAAGGTCCTCCCGCAGAGCGG
>DATBCR010000742.1:0-9205 GCA_036270375.1 Pseudonocardiaceae bacterium
TGACCAATTTCGCCCAGGAGCTGCAGACCCAGCTCGCCGGCATGGCCACGCCGCTGAACCACCTGGACTCACTGTCCGGGAGCCCGATGCTGCTCGGCGACTTCGGCGAGGCGTCCGCGCTGGCCGCCAGTCACCAGGCAGCGGTGGCCGAGATGACCGAGCTGCTCGGTCAGGTACGGCAGGCGATCTCGTTCGCGGAGAACATCACCAACACCGTGGCCACCGACTACCAACAGACCGACCAGGCGATCGCGGGCGGCCTGTCGATAGGCCCGGACAACGCCTCGCCCGCGGCCGGTGCGGCGTCCGCAGGGGCGTCCGCCGCTTCGTCGGGGGTCACGCCCCCGTCCGGTGACCCGTCGTCCGGGTCCACCGCGAACAGTTGGGTTTCCGGTGGTTCCGCGAATCAGGGTGGACAGGGAGTGTGGACGTGACCAGCCCGGACAGTTCGGCCGCCGGCCGTACCAACTTCGCCGCGTTCACCGTGCCGCAACTGTGCGCCAAGCTCTATGCCGGCAACCCGGCGTCGATCCGGTCGGCCGGTGCGACCTGGGACGACACCGCGAGCAGCCTGCACGAGCAGGCGAACCGGCTTGAGCGGCGGCTGTCCGGTTTCTCGGACAGCTGGCAGGGTGGCGCCGCGGACCAGTACAAGATCATGATGACCGACCTGGTCGGCGGCATCCGCAAGGTCGCCGACACCGCGTTCGCCATGCGCAACATGGACTACGAGGCGGCCGACGCGATGGACCGGGCGCGGGCGCAGATGCCGGCTCCGATCGACGTGCCGGTACTCGCGCCGACGACGGTCGCCCTTGCCAGCGCGCCGATCCAGGTCGACGCGGGCACACCGGCGTCGGTCGTGATGCAGATCCAGCAGGCCCGCGCGAACGCGATCGCCGCAGTGCAGGGGCAGCAGCAGGCCGTCGTCGCGTCCAACGCGGCGCAGGCACAGGCCATCCAGGTGATGCAGACGCTGGCCAACAGTTATGTGGTGGCACGGGATTCCATTCCGCCGAGCCCGTCGGCGCAGACCGCGCCGACCGTCACCACGACGGCGTTCGTGACACCGAATTCGGCCGTGGGCGGCACCCCGATCCCGGGCCAGATGGCCCCGTTGCCGGCGAATCCGTGGCAGCTCTCCGGTGATCTCACCAGCCCGACCCCGACGCCCGCGACGCTTGCCAGTGGGATGCCTACGCCGCAGTCGGGCAGCCCGTTGTTCGGCGGCATGTTCACGGCCGGTGTCGCGGCCGCGTCGGCCGCGGTGTTCGGCCGGTTCGGCTCGGTCATTCCGAAGGTGCCTGCCTGGGCCAACAAGAACAACAGCGGCGGCAACTCGTCGTCCGGCTCGGGTTCGGCGTCCGGGTCCGGGGCAGCCGGGGCCGGGGCGGCCGGGGCCGCGCCCAAACTCGGCGAGAAGATGGCCGGTGGTGGCGTTTCGCTCGGTCACGCGGGCGGTCTCGGTGGTGTGAAAGGCATCGGCGGCGGGTTCGGGGCCGGCGGTGTGCCATCTGCCGCACCGAGCCTGCTCAGCGCGGCTGGCAGTGGCGGCAACCTGGCCGCCGGGGTCGTCGGCGGCGCGGTCGGTGCGGCAGCGGCCGGGCCGGGTACGCCCATGATGCCGATGATGCCCATGGGCGGCATGGGTGGCGGCATGGGCGACATGGGCGGTGGCCGGCGGATTCCGCCGTGGCTGGTGGAAACTCAGGACGTGTGGGGAGAATCCGGCGCCGTCTCGCCGACCGTGATCGGCGAGGAGCCCGATCTCGGTGGCCAGCACTGGCTCGGCTAGTCAATAATTCCGTTCTGTCGGTGAGGGAGATACCGTGCCGCCGCGCATCGATCAGCAGTACGGTCCGTCCTTTATGGACATGATCGGTCTTGGCACGTCGACCGGTGGCGGCGCCGCCGCAGACGGCTACAAGGTCACGCTGAGCGCGTTGACGCAGACCGCCAACGACTTCACCAGCCAGGCCCAGCAACTCGGTGGCGTGCGCGACCAGTTGGGCAGCTCGACGTTGACGGCACAGGCATTCGGCTCGATGCCGCAGTCGCAGCAGGTTTTCACGGCGCACAACACAACGGTGAACCAGGCAGCGCAGGTGGCCGGCAACTGCGTGCAGCGGCTTGGCACGCTGGCCACCGGCCTGACCGAGTCGGTGAAGAACTACGCGACCGGCGACGCGACCGTAGCCGGCTACTACAAGTCGCTGATGGGCGATCAGGGCAACCCGCTCACCAACCTCAAGCCGGCGGCCGGTGCGACCAGTGGTGCGTTCGCGCAGCAAATCGCGGACAACCGCACCAAGGTGGCGAACGCGCAGACCGCGGAGCGCGCGAATCTGGCGTCGCTGCAAGGGAAACTGGCCGACCTGCAGAAGCAGGACACGAGCGAGTTCGACGGCATGTCGCAGGGTGTCAACAACTATCAGGAATCGCAGCTCAAGCAGCAGATCGACACGTCGCAGCAGAAGTTGAACCTGTATCAGGACATTCTCAACAACAACCGGCAGATCATCGCCTTCGATCCGTCCGGGGACGGCAAGATCGCCGAGCTGATCGGCAACATCGGCCCCAACACGAAGAACGTCGGTGTGCTGGTGCCCGGCACGTACACCAACATGGCCGACTTCAACACGTACGCCAAGGACGCGGCGAGTTTCGTGCAGGCGAACCACAACGGCGACCTGGCGATGGTCGCGTGGGCGAACGGCCAGTTCCCACAGAGCCTGGTCCCGGCGGCGATGGAACCCGGCTATTCGCAAACGATGGCGCCGGACCTGGCGTCGTTCTCGCACCAGTTGCGGGACCAGATCAACGCACAGGCCGGCCCCGGCAACGACGTGCAGGTGACGTACGCCGGCCACAGCTACGGCGGCGCGGTCGTCGGCCTCGCGGAGACGCAGGGTCTTGATGCCAACCGGGCCCTGTACATCGAGTCGGCCGGCATGGGCCACGACGTGTTCGCGCCAAGCGACCTACACGACATGCAGTCCAACGTGCAGCGCTACGCGATGACCGCACCAGGCGACCCGATCTCACACATCCAGGGCGTACAGATTCTGGGCATCGGCCACGGCGCCGACCCCAACACCTTCCCCGGCGTGACGGACCTGGCGACCGGCAACTATCCGAACGGCCAGCCGATCACCGGCCTCGCGGCCCACAACGGCGTGTTCACGACCGGGTCCGGCGCGTGGCAGAACATGTACAACGTATTCACGGGCAGTCCGGTCACGCCGGCCCCGCCCCCGCCACCACCGCCGCCCAACATCCAGTACTACCCGATGCCCTGATCCGGCAACGAGAAGCGGCCGACGGCGACCCGGGGCCCGGCGACGACCAGTCGCGGATCAGCGCTCTGGCAGGCGAAGTCGGCCCAATCGCCAACCCCTTGCCCGGCCGCGGCGGACCGCGGACGCGGCTACCACGATCAGCGCCGCCAAGACGACGCACAGCAGTGCCGCGATGCCGACCCAGCGATACGGCGACGACGCCGAGTCGGTCACGGGTGCCGGTGCGACCGTGCGGACCGGGCCCGCGGCGATTGCCGTGCCCGGCCATCTCAGGTCCGCCGACGGTGGTGCGGCCACGGCGGCATACGCGTTCACGACGCCCCAGCCGAGATGGGCGTCGTGGCCGTCGGCCGGGTGGCTCGCGGTCGACGTGATGCGGTTGACCACCTGGTTCTGTGTCAGCGCCGGTTGATACGACCACAGCAGCGCGGCGACCCCCGCCACGTAGGCCGCCGAGTAGTACGGCGACTGCGCTCCGCCGACCCCGGTGAGATGGCCAAGCCCGCCGCCGGTTCCCGCGCTCGTGCTGACCAGGTCGGCGCCGGGTGCGGCAACCGAAACGTAATCGCCGGCCTCGGTCTGCACCGCGCTGCCGGCGCTGTCCACGCCGCCGACCGCGAGCACGCACGGCGTCCTGGCCGGCACACGCGAACCGGCCACGCACGTGGTCGCGGTCGGATAGCTCGGTACGCCCGCCTGGGTGGCCGCCGCCGGCGACACGATCAGCGCGCCCCGGTCATGTGCGTGCTGTACGGCGGCGTCCAGGTCGGGACTGTCCACCGGCGACGGCACAACGACGAGAATCACCTTGGCGCCCGCATCGGACGCCCGGTTGATCGCGACGGCCAGCTGCGCGGGATCCGCACCGTCGATACCGGTCGACGTCGGCTGCGTGTACCGGATCGGCAGGATGTGCGCACCTGGCGCGACACCGACGAACGTGGTCGCGTCATTGTGTTGCGCCGCGACGATTCCGGCCGCGAACGTGCCCCAGCCGTTGCAGTCCGGGATGGCACCGCCGTTGAGCAGGTCGATCTGCGGCAACACCGTCCCACCCGCCAGCTGCGGGTTACGGGCGTCGACCCCGGTGCCGATCACCGCGACCGTCACCCCGGTCCCGGTGCTCAACGGCCAGATCCGCCACGGGTCGATCAGGTTCTCGGCCCACGGAGTCGCACCCCGATACGTAACCGCCGACGAGCTGCAACCGTTTACAGCAGCGGCGGCGGTAACCGGGGCGGCTACGAACACCAGCAAAGCCGCCGACCCGACCGCGAGCCACCGGATCACAGCGGCACCCACAACGTCACCCTCGTCCCCCGCCCCGGCTGGGACTCGATCGTCGACGTGCCACCGACTTCCGCCAGTCGCGCGGTGATCGAACTGCTGATGCCGAACCCGGGCGGCCGGTCGGCCTCATTGAAGCCGGTCCCGTGATCCCTCGCGATCACCGCGATTCCGCCGTCCCGCTGCTCGATCCGCAGCACGACCTCGTCGGTGCCGGCATGCTTCATGGTATTGCGCATCGCCTCGCGCACCGCGTCCCGCACCGCCCGTCGACGTGCCTCGGGCAACGCGCCGTCGTCGACGTCCGTGAACACCAACCGGGCGCGCAGCCCCTCCCGCGCCATGTCCGCCGCGACCTCGGCCAGGTCCTCACCGAGCCCGGCGGGCGCCGAGGGGCCGGCTGGCTCGGCGAGACTCCGACGGAGCTGGATCGCCTGTGCCCGTGCGATTCCACGTAACTCGGCCAACTGCTCGACCATCCGGTCCAGATCGGCGGGCGGCGTCACCGGCGTCAGCGCCATCGCCTCCAACGTCTGTAACACGGTGTCGTGCAACAGTCGCTGCGCCCGTGCCCGTTCGATCGCCTGCCCGCGCCTGCTGCCAACGCCCATCGCCAGCCGCGTGCTCAGCCCGACCAGCATCAACACCACGATCGCCGTGCACAGCGCCGGCACCAACGTGGCCACGTCGTCGATCGCGCGCGCCACCGGTGCGGTCGTCGGCTGGGTGTGTCCACCGGCCGCGGCCAACAGGATATGGAACGGCACACTCAGCGCGATCAACGCGAGCCCGGCCGGTACTCCCCTGGCCAGCGTCAGCAGCGCGACCGAACCCACGACGTAGGTCCAGGCCATCTCGCTGACCTCGTCGAAACCCGGATCCCGCACGACAAGGCTGGCCACAAGGTACAACAACAGCCCGACCAGCACGTCGACGCCGAGCGTGGTGCGCGCGATCGTGCTGGGAAACCCGGGCATCCGCAGCACGTACACCACGGCGAACAGGTTGAGCAGCACGGCGAACGCGGCGATCAGCGCACCCGGCGCGGCGCCGGCCCCACCGTTGGTCGACAGCACCGAAAGCAGCATCACCGGCATCACGACAACGCGATAGACCAGCGGCAGCACGACAACGTAGCGGGCGGCCCTGACCAGCAGCCCATCCGTCGTGCCGGCCCCGACATCGCCTGCCATCATGGAGATCCGCCGCCAGCCGGGCAGCGGGGCCGCGTCGACGACGTGATCGGGCAGGTCGGCCGGCACCTCGGCGATCACCGGCGCACCGGCCAGCAGCAGCGCCATCAGGAAACCACCGCGGCCGTCTGCCTGCCGTAATGCCGACATCAGCCGCCTTTCCCCGTCAGATCACCGTGTGCCGCAGTGATACTCCTATCAGCACACGAAAAGTTGACCTGCAAGTTGCCGAAAGATGACCGTGCCATTGCCGGACGCCCCTCGTCAACAGCCACGGTCCCGATCACACCATACTCATGCTGGAACCCGGCCGGTCCAGGCACCTTGGCGCACCGGACCGACCGGGTGGTCAGCGGTAAATCAACTGCTCAGTCGCACGGATTCACAGCTTCGGGAATGCGTTGGCGACCAACTGCTGGAACTGGAACGGGAAGAACTGACCGGCCGGGATGTCGAAGCCCGGGATGGATCCGGTCGGGTGCACGTTGCCGGTACCGTTGGGGTTGTCGGTGTTGGTGCCGTTCGGGTCGCAGTGCGGGTCACCGTGTGCGTGCGTCGCGGTGGGGTAGTCACCGTCGGACTCGCCCGGCGGCTTGATCCACACGAACGCGATCACCGCGTCGCTGGCGCCAAACGGCTGCGCCTGCGGACGAGCGCCGATGCCCGCGCCGTTCTGGTTGCACCAGTCACCGCGGAACGAACGCTGGTCGATCTTGTTGGCGGCCACGTACGTGTCCGGCGTCGTCGGACTGCTGTTCAGCGCGGTGGGCCGGGCAGGACCGCCCCAGCCATCGCGTGAGGTGTCGATCAGCATGCCGATGTTGCTCGAGAATCCGTCCGACACGAGCTGGTTCTTCAGCGCGATGTCGTAGGAGTGCTCGTCGACGAACGGGTTGAACTGGTAGAACGAGCCCGAGTTCAGCGGCTGCCCGCCGACCTGCAGTGTCGGGTTCGGGATGAAGGGCTCGGTGACCGGCGAGTAGTTCGCGGTGCTACTGATGAACCCGTCGACGCTCTGGAACTGGGCGGTGGTCATCTTCGCGACCTTCGCGAACTCGGCCGCACCCGGCGGCAGGTTGCTCGGCCAGCCGAGCCAACCCGAGTGTCCTGCGTCGATGTAGTTGTACACGTTGGGGATCGCGTGCAGCTTGTTCAACGCGTACGTGATGCCCTGCTCGTACAGCGGAGCCGAGGTCTGGCACGTCGCGAGGCCGGTGTTGGTGACCGCGTTGGGCAGCGAGTCCGGCTCGATGATCGCGATGACCCGGATGTTGCTGTTGACGTACTTCGCCTGGCCGAAGATGTTCGCGATCGGGTTGATGTAGTTGGTCTCGTAGTCGGTCAGGCCGGCCGCGGTCGCCGGGATCTCACCGTTGGAGGCCAGTGCGGCGCAGTCGCGGCCGGGCAGGTCGTAGATCACGATGTCGACGGTGACCGGGCCGCTTGCCGCCTGGGCCAGCGCGTTGTCCATCTGGGCCGTCAGGCTCATGTGCGTGCTGTCACCGGCGATCGCGGCCTTCTTGTCCATCCAGATACCGGTCTGCCACGTGGCGACCGAGGCCTCGGCAGCCGAACCGTCCGTGGCGGCCTGTGCCTTGATCTCCTTGACATAGTCCGGGTTGAGGTACTGCGCCGCGCCGACGAACGGGTTGACGAGGTGCGGCGGCGGGTTACCGGTGCCGGTGGTCGTCGTCGGCGGCGTGGTCGTCGTCGTCGGCGGTGGGCCGGTGGTCGTTGTCGGTGGCTGGCCCGTCGTCGTGGTCGGCGGCGGGTTGGTGGTCGTGGTGGGCGGTGGCGGTGTGCCCCCGGCGCACGCCGCACCGTTCAGCGTGAACGTCGTCGGCGCCGGCTGCGCGCCACCGGTCTCGGACAGGTTGAAGCCGGTGCTGGTGGACGCCCCGGTAGCCAGCGAGCCGTTGTAGCTCAGGTTGGTCACCGTCAGGTTGGCACCGCTCTGGCTGTACGTGCCGTTCCAGCCGTTGGTCTCGTGCTGGTTGCCCGGGAATGTGAACGCGAGGGTCCAGGACGTGATGGCCGGTCCGTTGTTGGTGATGTTCAGGTTGACGGTGGCCCCGGCGCCCCAGTCGTTCTGCACCTGGTACTGCACCGAACACGTGCTCGCCGCGTTCGCCTGCGTCACCGCCACGGTGGCCAGCCCAGCGGCCACGATGACCGCGGCACCGGCGGCCAACAGACGGCCCTGCCGTGGCCGTCCCCGCATTGACAATAATTTCATGCCGGATTCCCTCCAACATTCTGCTGACATTTTCAGCTGGTACATTTGACTGATACCGGAAAGTAAAACCGCTGCCTTAGGGGGAGAGTAGATTCCACCGTCTGGCAGCAGAACCCATGTGGTCTAGCCCGAAGCCCTGACCTGCGGGTACGTTGATCTTCGCAGTTCAACGAAGCTGAAAATTACAAAACCCGTGTTTCCGGCCGGTTTACGAACCGGACACCGCGGTCACGATGTCGATCACGAACACCAGCGTGTCGGTGCCGTTCACATCCGGTGGATGACCGGTCGGACCGTAACCAAATGACGGCGGCACGATCAACAGCACCCGGCTGCCCACCGGCAGGCCGCCGAGTCCCTGCTCCCAGCCGGGCAGTACCTGTCCCGCGCCGAGCACGAACGTCTGCGGGAACCCGCGCTGCCACGACGAGTCGAACAGCTTGCCGGTCCGCCACACCGAGCCGGTGTACTGGGTGACGACGGTGCTGCCGTTGCGGATCGCCTCACCGCTTCCCTTGCGCAGCACGGTGACGGTGAGCTTGTCCGGCGGTTTGGCACCGTAGGGCACGGTGATCGTGGGTCCGTGCGGCCCGTCGGTCACCTTGGGATCGCCGGGCGACGGGTGATACGCCTGGGGCGCACCGGATGCCGTGACGCCGGCCGGTAGCGCCTGCAGTACGTCGAACACGAACACCAGCGTGTCGGTGCCCGTGATACTCGCCGCCGGATTGCCGGCCGAACCGAACCCGTCCTTCGGCGGCACCACCATCAGCACCCGGCCGCCGACCCGCTGCCCGGCAAGACGCTTCCATGCCGGCAGCGCGGTGGACAGTGGCAGGCCCTGCGGCTGGCGGTTGGTGTAACTGTCCACAACGGACCGGTTGCCGGCCCACGCCTTTCCCTCGACGTTGATCAGGACATAGTCGCTCGGCCGCACGACCGGACCGGTGCCGGCGCGCAGCGAGCACACCGCCAACTGGCCGTTCGGGTCGCTGTTGGGTATCGAGATCACCGGATCCGAGCCGGCCGGTCCACTGGCTGTCGGCAGTCCCGCCCCGCAGCCGGCCGGCGCCGAGTCGGAGGACGACGAGCAACCGGCACACAGGCCAAGGACCAACAGCAGCGATCCGACCACAGCGGTGGCCAGTCGGCGCATTCCACACCTCCACGTTCAGGGCCGATACATCCGG
>DATBCR010000743.1:0-3936 GCA_036270375.1 Pseudonocardiaceae bacterium
CGCTTCCCCCATGTGCTCAGCCAAGTAGACGACGCTGTCACCCACTCGGGCTTGCACCGGCGCGCGATCGGGATCGTCCGCGAACAGGCGGCCGGCTGACCGTGGTGACACCAGATAATCGGCGGCGGCCCGGCGGTAGAACTCGCCGATCGCGGCGCGGCGGTCCGGATCGGTGACCACGATCCAGTGCCAGGTCTGGCGATTGCTGGCTGAGGGTGCCTGCAGCGCGATTTCCAGGCACTGGCGGATCAGGTGCAGCGGTACCGGCTTGTCGAAGTCCAGGCGCTTGCGAACCGAGCGGGTGGTGGTAAGGAGTTGATCAGGCGTGAGATCGAGGGTGTGCACGGAGTGATCGTCGCATGACCTCAAACGTTCAAGTCGACTCTGGCGATCGTCCGGTGACCTGCTGTTCAGCGCTTGAGCGGAAGCGAAGGGATTCGAACCCCTGGACCCGTTAAGGTCTTCCGCTTTCAAGGCGGATGCATTCGGCCGCTCTGCCACGCTTCCCTGGGCTCAGCTTAGTGGTGGCTACTCACGTGGGGTCGTGGGCGGTGGTGGCTGTCCGGTTCACTCACCTGAGTCACGTTGGGCACAGGGCTGTGCTGGGTTGGTGACACAGCGTCCATACAGGACCGTTTCAGTTGATACTGGCAGCTCAGAGGCGTTGTCGGGGTTGTGTGTCCGCTGCGACGCGCGCATGCTGGGGGTGACGGTCAGCCGAAACGCTGCCAGGTGTGCCAGTCCGGTGTGCCGGTGTCGCGTGCTCCGTCGGGAAGGTTCAGGTGGTGCGATGCTGGCAAGCCCGCAGAAGGCGGTGTGCCCTCGGCTGCATCCCCGTGATCGAGCCTGGCGTGTATCGGCCCGGTCCCGACTGTGAGCTGCCGCGTTCGGGTTCTCGGGTGCGCAGGCGCCTGCGACGCCCCTCCCGCGCACGTCGACGCTGTTGAGCGCCAGCTCGCCAGGGGTCTCCTGATCTCTGGATGGTGCTCCACGCCAACCCGGGCATGTGGCCACCGCTGACGACACATTGTTGTTCGGTCTGGGTGCGGCTTGACACGGCCGCGCCCAGACCCATGTTCACCCGATTCCTAGTACTCCCCGTGCGGCTTCCAGGCCCGTTACGTCCAGTTTCCAGTCCGGGCGGTGTTCCGCGAAACCTTCCGCCGTCACTACCAGGCGGATCTGGGTGGCTGGGTGGCCGCGGCGGACCTGGACGAACGTGCCGTCGGGCTGGTAGCCGAGTCGGCGGCTCACTCCGTGTGACCGCACGTTGTCCGTGAACGCCGACGACCTGGCCGTACGGGCGCCTAGGTGGTCGAACGCCAGCATCAGCACGGCCGCTCGCATCTCGGTTCCGATTCCGTGGCCTTGGTAGCGCTTGCCGATCCATGAACCGGTCGAGACCTCGCGGGTCACCGCGAAGTTCGTTGCGTGCAGGCCCTGGCTGCCGATCACCTGGCCGTCCAGGCGGATCAGGAAGTTGATCTTCCAGTCCTCCGGTGTGCAGGTGGCGCGCTGGTGCCAGTGGAACTGGATGCCGTTGCGGACCATCTCCTCTGGCGGTGCGTCGGTCCACGGCAGGCCGAACGGCATCTCCTCCGGTGGGTGGATGCCTCGCCGTGCTTCGGCCAGCAGGTCGAGTACGCCCTGGTCGTCGTCCGGGCGTAGTTCGAGCCTCGGGGTGCGCAGCGCCAGCCGCCACAACGGCCACGGGTCGGGCGGTTCGTCCATTTGTCAAGTGTCGGTCGAGGGTGCGACCGCGCGCCAACCAATTACCGTGCTGGCATGCATGCGATCACCGTCACCACGCCGGGTGGGCCGGAAGTGCTCACCTGGACCGAGGTCCCCGACCCGACACCCGGCCCCGGGGAGGTGCTGCTCGACGTGGCCGCCTCCGCCGTCAACCGGGCCGATCTGTTGCAGCGCCAGGGAAGTTACCCGCCACCGCCGGGCACGTCCGACGTCATCGGGTTGGAGTGCTCCGGCACCGTCGCCGGGCTCGGGCCGGATGTCACCGGCTGGCGCGTCGGCGACCAGGTGTGCGCGCTGCTGGCCGGCGGCGGCTACGCCGAGCGGGTCGTCGTGCCGGCCGCACAGCTGATGCCGCTGCCGCACGGCGTGGACCTGGTGTCGGCGGCCGGGCTGCCTGAGGTGGCGTGCACGGTGTGGTCAAACATGGTCATGCTTGCCGGCCTGGCGGCGGGCGAAGTGCTGTTGGTGCACGGCGGCGCGGGCGGCATCGGCACGCACGCGATCCAGGTCGGGCGGGCGCTGGGTGCCACGGTCGCCGCGACGGCCGGCTCACCGGAGCGACTCGCCAGGTGCCGGGAACTGGGCGCCGACATCACCATCAACTACCGCGAGCAGGATTTCGTGGCCGAGATAAACGCGACCACCGGCGGGCGCGGCGCGGATGTCGTGCTGGACAACATGGGCGCGAGTTACCTGCCGCGCAACGTCTCCGTCCTGGCCACCGGCGGCCGGCTGGTGGTGATCGGCATGCAGGGCGGCGTCACGGGCGAACTGAACCTCGGCATGCTGCTGGCCAAGCGGGCGACCGTCGCGGCAACGGGCCTGCGCTACCGGCCGGTCGAGGGTCACGATGGCAAGCGGCGGATCGTGGCGGCCGTCACGGCGGGGCTGTGGCCGCTGGTCGAGGCCGGCAAGGTCGCGCCGGTGGTGGGCCGAGTGCTGCCGATGCGCGACGCCGCCGAGGCGCATCGGCTCGTCATGGCCGGTGAGGTGGTCGGCAAAGTGTTGCTGCGTAACGGTTAGCCCAGTTCGGCGACGCTGCGCACCAGCTCATCGACCTCGACTGAGTTGGTGTAGTGCGCAAGGCCGATCCGGACGGCGCCGCCGATCTCGCCGATGCCGAGCGCGGCGAACACGCCGTTCTGGCCGCTGTCCGCGAACGCGCAGATACCGCGCTTGCCAAGGTGCGCAACGGCATCGTCGCCGCGCATGCCGGCAACCGCGAACGCGAGCACCGGCACCCTGCGCATCGCGTCGCCGATCACCATCACGTGGCCGAGCGACCGCAGCTCGCTGATCAGGTACGCCAGCAGCCCCGCCTGGTACGCCTTCATCGAGCCCATCGACGTGAGCAGGCGTTCGCGGCGCTGGCCGAGCGCGGCGTCGTCCAGTTCGGCCAGGTAGTCCACGGACGCCACCAAACCCGCCAGCAGCGGGTGCGGATGCGGGCCCAACTCGAGGCGTTCCGGTCCGTTCGCGCCCGGTTCCAGCGAGCACGACGGCAACCGGTCCAGCAGGCCGGGGTCACGGAACACCAGCGCACCGACCGGCGGGCCACCCCAGGCGCTCGCCGACAGCACGATGATGTCGGCGCCGAGCGTCGTCACGTCCACCGGCATGAACGGCGCCGCCGACGACGCGTCCACGATCACCAGCGCACCCTTGCCTCGCGCGGTCTCCGCGATCCGCTGCAGGTCCGGGCGGGTGCCGACGGCGCCGGACGCGGCCGTGACGGCGACCGCCTTGGTGCGCTTGGTCACCAGGTCCTCGTACTGCCACGCCGGCAACTCGCACGTCTCGATGTCCACCTCGGCCCACCGCGCGATGCCGCCGCAGCGCTGGGCCGCCTGCTGCCACGGCGCGGTGTTGGCGGGGCCGTCCAGCCGCGACACCACCACCTCGTCGCCGATCAGCCAGTTCGCGCCCAACGCGTCCGCAAGCCGCTGCAGCAGCGCGGCGGAACTGGACCCGAGCACGACGCCGGCTGGGTCGCCGCCGACGAGATCCGCGACCGCGCGTCGGGCCGCGTCCACGATGGCCGACGCCCGCTGGGACGCGGGGAACACACCGCCCGGCCCGGACACCGGGGCGCGCAGGGCCATCGACACGGCCGTGGCCACCTGTTCGGGTATCTGCATGCCGGCCGGTGCGTCCAAGTGTGTCCAGCCATCGCCCAACGCGGGG
>DATBCR010000744.1:0-3158 GCA_036270375.1 Pseudonocardiaceae bacterium
GCGCGATCATGGCCAGCTGCACGGCTTTCAGGCCCTCGTCGTCGAGCACACCGGCCTGGTACGCGGACATCGCGTCCGGCACGCACAGCATCGTGATGTCCTCGATCGCCTCCAGCCCGGCGAAACCGGTGCGTTGGCTGGTGTCGCCGACATACGCGTCCGCGGTCACGGCCGGGATGTTGGGGGTGTCGGGCACCGCGATCGGCGTGCGCACGCCCTTGCGCGGCACCGCGACCGGCCCGCCCTTGGACTCCTCGACCCGGATCAGCTTGGACTGCTGGCGGACCGCGGCGACCACGTTGTTCGCGCCGCGCTTGGTGGTCAGGTTGTCGAACGTCTCGACGACCTCGGTGCCCCGGTGCACGACGAGTTTGAACGTGTCGTCCGTGGCGTCGGAGGCGTCGGTGATCTCCACGTCGAGGCCCTGGCCCGCGGCGCCTTCTGCGATGGCGCGCACAGTGAAGCCTGGCCGCGCGCTGTCCGCGCCGGAGGTGAGTTCCGCGGTGGCCGCTTCGATCGGCTTGGCGCCGTTGGCCGACTCGTCGGTGCCGAGCGCGCCGACGCTGACCACGTAGGCCGATCCGCCGCCATTGAGGAAGTAGCCGAACACGGACTGCGGCAGGTAGGCGCCGGCCACGAAACCGCCGAAGTTGTTGGTGTACTGGGTCCAGTTGGTCACGAGGATCGGCTCGTTCGCCGGACCTCGTTCGGTGAACCCGACGAAGGCACACAGCGCGGTGCCGACGCCCTCGATGGGGCGCGCGCCGGAGGAGACCTCCTCGACGTAAACGCCGGGCGACAGGTAGCTGGGCATCGATCCTCCCCGCTGGACGGGCATTGACGTGACGAGCCTCGCAGTGCGGGCCGGGCGCGGGGCGCTCGTGCTGGCCTCATCCAGCGCAAAGGTGGCTGCGCGTTGACGCACCCGGTGCGGCATCAGCCGCTGCGTGCCACGGCCACCGCGGGCGATCGGGCGAGAGCAGCATGGGTGGGTGATCCACGACGTCGACCGGTCGCTGGCGAACTGGCTCGGCCGGTGCCTGCCGGCCGGCGTCGCCGTGCGCTTCGCGGGCCCACGCCCCGGCTGGCCGCCGCACACGCCGCTGGTCAACGGTTTCCTGTGCGACATCCGCGAGGACGTCAGCATGCTCAGCGCCGACCTGCACCACCTGCGGGACGCCGATGGCCGCACCACAGCGCGTCGCGCACCGACCCGCCGCTACCGCCTGCGCTACCTGATGACGGCGTGGACCAACGACGGCGAGGACCCGACCGAGCACGAACTGTTGGCGGCAGTGCTGCAGGGTGGTGTCGCGGTGCAGACGATCCCGGCGGACTGCCTGGTCGGTGCGCTCGCCGAGGCGGGCGAACTGGTGCCGCTGCGGTGCGCACCGGCCGGCGAAAAGCCCGTGGGCACGGACTTCTACACGCAGTTCGGCCTGCCGCCGATGACCACGCTCGACCTCGTGGTGACCGCGCCGCTCGTGCCGGCACTGCTGCCAGAACTCGCGCCGGCACCGTCCGAAGTGGACCTGCACACCGAACCGCCGTTGGCCCGGCGACCGCCCGCCGCACCCGCCAACGGCGACAAGCCACGGGGGCGAATCACGGAGCGGTAGCGGACCACACTCGACGTCGCGACGACGGCGCCGCCATCCGCAAAGTCCGAAGTGGACTATCGCTCGAAGCCGCCGCTCCCACCAACGGCGGCAAGCCGCGAGGCCGGATCACCGAACGGTAGCGGTCACGGATGGTGGAACGGCGGTTCCTGCGGGTTCGCCTCGACCAGGAATGGCACCGTGGCCAGCATCGTGCCGGTCGGTCCGGTGGCGATGAGGGCTCGGATGCCGAGCAGGTCGTCCGGGAAGATCACCAGGTCGGTGTGGAATCCGCCGTTGGCGTCCGACACCACCGTCGCCACACCGAGACCGCGGTTCCACGCCAGTGTCAGCGTTGTGCCGGCAGGGAACTTGACACCGGTCGCGTGCACGACCTGGCCGCCGTAACTGACCGTCGGGCTGAGCGTGAGCACCGGTGTCGTCGGCACGACAACGGTCGCGGACAGTCCGATGGTGGTGCCGGCGGGTGGGTCGCCGTCGTCCGCGGTGGTCACAGTGAGGACGCCGGTCGGGCTGCCGGCGGCGATCGGCGTGAACAGGACCGTCAGTTGGCAGGTCTGGCCGTGGTGCAGCACGAGCGCGAGACAGGTGTTGAGCGTCAAGCGGAATCCGCCGGTGATACCGATCGCGGTCACGGTGGCCGGGCCGAGGCCGGTGTCGGTCACCGTGATCGTGTGGGTCTGGCCGGGCAGCCCGGCGACCAGCCGCCCGAAGCCGACGCTGCCCGGGTTCGTCTGGAGCTGGCCGAACCGTTCGAAGGTGTACGTGCTGGTCACATTGGCCGGTGCGGTCGGCAGGAGCTGGGTGTTGCTCGTCAACGCAAGCACCCGGCCGTGCGCGTCCAACGACGGCTCACCGATCGTGCCCTCGGCCGCGACACTGTTCCCGTTCGGCGCGACGAGTTCGATTCCCGGCGTGCCAGGACCGAGGTCGACCAGGTACAGGTTCAGCGCGCTGCTGATGGTCGGCGGGCTGACCAGGTTCGTCGCGAACGACGTGAACGCCAGCGTGCTGCCGTCCTGCGACAGCATCGGCGTCTGGCTGGACCCGTTGCCGCCGGCCGACTCCAGCACGGTCGTGGTTCGCCGGACGTACACCTGGCCCTGCGTCGACCCGGTCGGCGGGGTGGCGAACGCGATCGACGAACCGTCCCCGGAAATCGACGGCGAGCCGGCCGAAACGGGCAGCTGGCAGCCGGGGCCCGGCAGGCAGGACGCCAAGTTCGTCGCACCGGGCAGGCCGCTGCCGTCGCCCGCCCGGTCCGTGTCGTGCCGCCACACCTGATCCAGCGCGGTGAACGCGACAAACCGGCCGTTCGCGGACAGGCTGGGCGCGCCGGCTCCTGGGATCGGATTCCCGTTGCCGTCCACGCTGATCACGGTTCCCTGTGACGCCGCGAAGTTCGGCCCGTGCCGCGCCACGACGACACTCCGCACACCGGTTGCCGCGAGATAAGTCGCCTGCGTGTTCCCCGAACCGCCGACCGTCAGCAGCGCGGCTCGGGTGTTCACATCCTGTGGTGTGACAAGGAAATACCCG
>DATBCR010000745.1:0-6476 GCA_036270375.1 Pseudonocardiaceae bacterium
GGGCGCCCGCCGCTGCATCCTGTTCACGGACCTCGCCAACCCGACGTCGAACAGGATCTACATGGCCGTCGGCTACCGGCCCGTGTGCGACGTCACTGTGTACGCGTTTTCGTCGAGGGAGTGTTGAGGGAGGGCCTATCATGGCGGCTTGAGCATCGCGCCCAACGGCCTCAACGCGCTCGGTGTCCTTGACGCCGAACACGTCGTACACCGCATCGGCATCCCGATGACCGGCATCGTGATCCGCAGCTGGACCGGGAAGCGGCTGGCCGAATTCGGCAGCCCACCAGGCCTGCCGACGATGCGGTTCGTGTGGCGCCCCGAGCTGTACCGGGCTTTGTACGACGAGGCCGCCGCCCGCGGTATCCGCACCGAACACGGCAAACGCCTCGTCCGCGTCGACGACGAACCCGACGGCGTGACAGCGCATTTCGCGGACGGCACCCGCACGTCGGCGGACATCCTGATCGGCGCCGACGGCATCCGCTCCACCACGCGTGCGCTGATCGACCCGTCCGCGCCGCGACCCCGCTACACCGGCCTGATCAGCTTCGGCGCCAAAGTTGACGACCTCGAACTGGACTCCACCGACGGCAAGATGCACATGATCTTCGGGCGGCGCGCGTTCTTCGGCTACCAGGTCAACGACGACGCCTCCGGTGGCTGGTTCGTGAACCTGCCACGCCCGACACCGCTCACCCCGGCCGACGCGACATCGAAGTCGCACGAGCAGTGGCTCGGCGTGCTGTGCGACGCGTTCGCCGGTGACCGGACTCCCGCGTCGCACATCCTGCGACGCACCGACCCGGCGGACCTGCTGGTGGTCGGCACGATGGAGGACGTCCCGACCGTGCCGGTGTGGCGGCGGGGCCGGGTCGTGCTGATCGGGGACGCCGCGCACGCCACGTCACCCAGTTCCGGGCAGGGCGCGTCACTGGCCATCGAGAGCGCCGTGCAATTGGCCCGGTGCCTGCGGGACCTGCCGCACGAGCAGGCGTTCGCCACCTACGAGGGGCTGCGCCGGGCGCGGGCCGAGAAGATCATCGCGCTGGCGGCGCGGGTGAACAGCGACAAGGCGGCCGGCCCGGTCGCCAGGGTGGTGCGCGACCTGGTGATGCCGGTGGCGATGAAACTGGTCAAACCGGAGAAGATGGCGTGGCAGTTCGACTATCGCATCGACTGGGCCGCCACCGCTGTCGCTGCTTAGCTGGACAAGCGACGTTCCAGCGGGGTGCGGAACCGGGGTGTGATCCGGGCGTCGCCGACCCACGCGGCCATGCGTGCCGCTTCGGTCTCGATCGCTGTCACGGTGTCGGCCCCGACGTCGGCGAGCAGTTCCCACACGATCTCGCCGTCGGGTCGCTGCGCCCAGCCGCCGACCACCCCGCCGTCCCACCACACCGTGGGTCCCGCGTTGCCCATCCGGTCGAACAGCACGTCCCGGTGTTCGACCGGCAGGTACCAGTCCCGCTGCCGCCACCCCATCGGGGTGGGGTCCAACGCGGGCAGCAACGCGGCCCACGGTTCGGTCGCCGGCACGGGCCCCTCGTCGCCGGGCACCACGAACCCGACACCCTCGGCCAACTCGACCCGCACGGCACCGACGGCGGCGAGCGCGGCCCGGACGTCACGCAGGGTCCAGCCGGTCCACCACGCCAGGTCCGGCTCGGTGCCCGGCCCGTAGCGGGCCAACCAGCGGCGAACCAGGTCCGCTTTCGCTTGTGCCGCCGGCAGTTCGGCCAGGGCTGGGGCCGTCGACCAACGGAACTGGCTGCTCGTCCAGCCGCCGCGTGGCCGGTCCCGCCGGATCCGGTTCTCCGCGGCCAGCACCCGCACGATCCGGCTGTTGACGTTCTGCGCGAGCTGACCGCCCTTGCCGTCGGAGATGACGACCTGTTCGCGTAGCGCGGGCACGTCCTCGGCGAGTTCGTTCGCGGTGGCCTGACCGCGCCGGGCGAGTGCCTCGAGCACGTCCTGCTCGACGTCGGCGAGCCAGCGGGCGTCCCAGCCGCCGCCGTCGGCGAGGTGCCGCAGCAGCAGGGTGCGTTGTTTCGCCGCGATCGTCCGCCCGGTCGACGCGTCCACGACGGGTGCGGCCGCCGAGGACACGGTGAACATGGTGCGGCGCATCGCGAGCAGCCGCAGCAGGGTCCGGTCGGCGTAGAGGGCCTGCTCGACGGCCGCGACATCGGGGTTGGTCATGCGGGCGGCTGCGGACAGGAACACGGTCGCCGGGTCGGTGGCGTGCAGCGCGACCAGCGCGTCCGCGACGTCGACGGCGCTGGTGACCCGGCCGGGTGGGGTGAGCAGGTGGCGGGCGACGATGCGGGCGCGGCGCTGCGCCGGTTCGATCCGGTGTGTCACCCAGCCACCCCTCGCGTCAGTGTTCGTGCGTCAATGTTCGCCGCGTCATTGTTCGTGGCGGAAGCTACCAGCCGACCCCGTCACCGTGACCGGTTCGCCGAACCAGGTGGTCAGCGCGGCGGCCAGGGTCGCGGGCCGGCGGGCCGGGTCGTCGTCGGCGATCCACGCGGCGTAGCCGTCCGGCCGGATCAGCACCGCGTCGGCCGGTGGTTGTTCGGCCGACGCCACTACGTGGTCGACGCGGTCCGCCCAGCCGACCACGACCTCGGCCAACAGGGGGTCATCAGCCAGGTCCAGCAGGATCGGCCGGGCGTGGTGCGCCAGCTCGGCCAGGCGGGTCGGCTGCCCGGCCACGGTGAGCGGGAGGTCCGGCACCCACCGGCCGAGCAGCGGATGCCGCCCCGATCCACCACAGCTGTAGCGGATGTCGGCGCCGGCAAGCATCGCGGCGAGGTGCCGCACGTTCGCTGGGTTGTCCAGCAGTTCACCGAACAGCGTGCGCAGGGCCGTGACCTGGTCGCCGGGCGCGAGCAGCGCCGACTGGGCCTGGCTGTGCAGCACCACCCGCTCCGCAAGCGGCCGCCGCTCAGACGAGTACGTGTCCAGCAGCCCGGCCGGCGCCCATCCGCGCACGTCGGCGGCGAGTTTCCAGCCGAGGTTCACCACGTCCTGCAACCCCAGGTTCAATCCGGGACCGCCGATCGCGGAATGCACGTGCGCCGCGTCACCGGCCAGCAGCACCCGCCCGGCCCGGTAGCGCTCGGCGAGCCGCGTGTTGCGGCTGGCCAGGCGCCGTAGTTGGTAGCGGCCCGGTCCGGTCGGTGCGGTCACGGGTATGTCGACGCCAAGTACGCGCCGCATGCTGGCCTGGACCTCGGCGAGCGTGACGGGTTCGTCGTCGGCGACCGGCGGCTCGTCCCATTCCATGCAGGACACCAGATGCAGGCCCGGTTGGAAGGACGCGAACACGAACACGCCGTGGTTGGTGCGGTGGTAGGCGAACGGTGCCAGCCGCCCCGACGGCAGGTCCAGCATGCCCGCCACCAGCATCGACGCCGGAAGCACCACATGTGCGGTACGTGAGGTGACCCGATCGCTGGTCACACCGGGAAAGTCGATACCGGAGGTCTTGCGGACCGCGCTGTGCCCGCCGTCGCAGCCCACCAGGTACGGCGCCCGCAGCTGGTACTCCCCGTCCGGGCCGACCACGTGCGCGGTGACCGCGTCGTCGTCCTGTTCGAACCCGGTCACCCGGTGACCACGCCGGATGTCCGCCCCCAGCTCGGCGGCGCGTTCGGCCAGGCCCGTCTCCAGGTCCCACTGCGGCAGCGGCAGGGCGTGCAGTGGGTTGCCGTCCCACGGGTCGATCGGCAGCGACAGCCCACCGAACATGTAGGCCGGGCTCGGCTTGGGCGGCCCCGGTTTCCCGGTGAGCCGCTGGTAGAGGCCACGGTGGTGCAGCACCTGCACGACCTGCCCGACCAGCCCGTTGGCCTTCGGCGCGTCGTCACGGGCCGGTAGCTGTTCCAGCACGACGGCGCCGACACCACCCAGGCGCAGTTCGGCGGCCAGCATCAGACCGACCGGGCCGGCACCTACCACGATCACACTGTCGTGCACGATTTACTCCAGGGTGGACTCACCCGCCGGCCAGGCGCCGGTGGGCTGGGTGGACGAATCAGGTCAGATTCCGGCCAACGCCATGCGGACGGCGGCCGCGACCACGGTTAGGAACGATTCGCCGGTGTCCCCAGCGAACCAGTGGTCCACACCGACCCGGGTAGCGCCGGTGACCATCGCGGCCAGCACCCCCGGGAACAGGCCGTCGTCGCCGCGGCGCCGGGCGATCGCGTCGGCGAGGGACTGTTCGGTCACGGCAAGGGCCTTGAGGAATTCGCCCCGCAACGCGGGCGACGACGTGACGAGCCGGGTGCGCGCGACCCACTCCCGGTCGGGTTCGCCGGCCTGCTCGTACTGCGCCATGACCGCGGCGAGCAGCGCTTCGGCCAGCGGTTCACCGGCCGGCCGGGCCAGCAGTTCGGCACTGATCCGCTCGCCCCGGTCCACGGCGATGCCGCAGATCGCCGCCTCCTTGCTGGGGAAGTAGTTGTTGTAGGTGCGGGGCGACACGCCGGCTGCGGCGGCGATGTCCTCGACGTGCACGTTCTCCAGGCCGCGTTCGGTGGCCAGCCGCAGCGCCGCCCAGCTCAGGGCTTGCCGGGTGGCCAGCTTCTTGCGTTCCCGTAGACCGCTCACGCCACCCACCTTACCGGAAACTGCGCGTCACGCAAAGATGCGCGGTACGTAAGTTTTGGATGGCAGGAAGGGTGGGGTATCCGACATTGCCGCCATAACCGCAGGCCAGCAGGATGAGGCCCATGCCCACCCGCACCGTGCTGATCGTGCTGTACGACAACGTGCAGAGCCTCGACATCACCGGGCCACTCGAAGTGTTCGCCGGCGCGACCAAACACATCACAGCGCGGAACCCCGACCCGGCACCGGCGTACCGCATCACCACCGCGAGCGTCGACGGTCGCCCGGTCCGCACGTCCAGCGGCCTGGCCATCACCCCCGACACCGACCTGCGCCACGCCGACACGCCCGACACGCTGCTCGTCCCCGGCGGCTCCGGCAGCCGCGCGCCGCAACCCGACCTGGTCGCGTGGCTGCGCGCCAACGCCCCCGCCGCCCGCCGCATCGTGTCGGTGTGCACCGGCGCGTTCCTGCTCGCCGAAGCCGGCCTCCTCAACGGACACACCGCGACCACCCACTGGTACCACTGCCAACTGCTCGCCGAGCGCTACCCGGACGTGGACGTCGACCCGGAACCGATCTACGTCCGCGACGGCAACGTGTCCACATCGGCCGGCGTGACCAGCGGCATCGACCTGGCGCTTGCCCTCGTGGAGGAGGACAACGGCCGCGACGCAGCGCTCACCGTGGCCAGGCACCTCGTGGTGTTCCTGCGGCGGCCCGGCAACCAGGCCCAGTTCAGCACCCACCTGCGCGCCCAGACCGCACACCGCCGCCCGCTGCGCGACGTGCAACAGTGGATCGCGGAGAACCCGGACGCCGATCTGTCCGTCGACGTTCTCGCGCAGCGCGCCAGCCTGTCACCACGGCAGTTCGCGCGCGCGTTCGCCGCCGAAACCGGTGCGACACCCGGCCGGTTCGTCGAGGGGACACGTCTGGAAACCGCGCGCCGCCTGCTCGAGGACACCGACGACGGCATCGAACGGATAGCGCACGCCAGCGGCTACCAGACCACCGAGGCCATGCGCCGCGCCTTCCACCGCACCCTCGGCCTGTCCCCAGCCGAATACCGCCGCCGCTTCTGACCCCCTGTGACGTGCGAAAGGAACACCGATGCAGATCGCCATCCTGCTGTTCGAACGCCTCACCGTGCTCGACGCCATCGGCCCCTACCAGGTGCTCGGACGGCTACCCGACAGCGAAGTCGTGTTCGTCGGCGAACGCCTCGGCCCGGTCCGCTCCGACGACGGCCACCTCGGCCTCGTCGTCGACGCCACCCTCGACGAGGTGACCACCCCGGATGTGGTGGTCGTCCCCGGCGGCCCCGGCCAGGCCGACTACCTCGCTGACGGCCCGGTCCACCAGTGGCTGCGCACCGTCGACCAACACACCACGTGGACCACGTCGGTATGCACGGGGGCACTGATCCTGGCGGCGGCGGGCCTGCTCACCGGCCGCCGCGCCACGACACACTGGCTCGCCGTCGACGCACTGCCCACCTGGGGCGTCACACCGGTCCGCGAACGAACCGTGATCGACGGCAAGTACGCCACCGCGGCCGGCGTGTCGGCCGGCATCGACATGGCCCTGACCCTGGCCGGCCACATCGCGGGCGACCGGTCAGCACAACTCATCCAACTGGGCATCGAATACGACCCACAGCCGCCCTACCAGGCCGGATCCCCGGCAACAGCACCTGACGACGTGGTGGCGACCCTCCGCGCCCGCAGCCGCCGCTTCGTCCCGGCCGGCCGGTAGACGTCAACTGCCGCCGAGGCGGGTACTGATCGCGGACTGCGGCGTGCCGTCCGGCGGCGGCGCCTGCACCAGCTGGCCCTTGGCCACACCGTTTTCGA